>JAUHXX010000172.1 GCA_030426825.1 Bacteroidia bacterium
GCATCCTCATCAGGTCCATAATTCCCTGACGCTCCACCAGAATCAAAGAGAGTTCCGTCACATTTAGTTTGTGTGGTTCCTGTTCCATTATTCGGCATATTTACGATACAAGCAACAGCCGTGTCAATCGTAATATAGTTCACAAATGTTGTTGTGTCTATTCCACATAAACCTCCATCTGCAATTAATTGTACGGTATATTGACCAAGATTTGTATAAGTATGTGAAGGACTGATTGCCGTTGAACTGTTTCCATCACCGAAATCCCATGTAAATGATGTTCCGTTACTACTTAAATTGTTAAAGTTGAATGTTGCCGGTGCGGCACAAGCAGAAGTAATTGGCGTATCGAAGTTAGAAATGATGGTAGATACGTATGGCGTTCCAACACCAACCGCATACCATGCATTTGTTGTAGCTTCTACTTCAGGAGTACATCCTCCAAACAAATCAATTGCCGATTGAATTGCGTAGAACCTAGCATCAGCAAATCCAGAACTTGCAGTTAAATAAACCGTTAAATTTCTGAAAGCAATATCACTGGCATTATCGAATCCAATTCCATTGACTGTATAAGCGTCTCCGTTATCATTTGTGCCTGTGCCTCCAGTTACTAATAGGTAGTACCAAAAGTTTTGAACACCACTATTGGTGTGAACACCACCATTATCTGCTCCTCCAAGAGGTGCCCAATTATTCCCGAAATAAGTATCAGGGTCTCCATACGATCCAGGATTTGACATAGATCTCAAAGCAGAACCGATATCTTCACCTATCAACCAATTCCAATTACTTGGTCTAGCAAAGTTTTCTATGGATGTTCCAAAAATGTCAGAGAAAGACTCGTTCAATGCACCAGATTCGTCTTGGTAAACGAGACCGGCTGTGAAAGTCGTTAGCCCGTGTGATACTTCATGTCCAGCAATGTCTAATGCAGTTAAAGGATTCCAACTTGCATTTCCGTCCCCATAAGTCATTCTTTGGCCATCCCAAAATGCATTGGCGTAATTCACGTCATAATGAACATAGCTGTTCAACGCAAAACCATTTCCATCAATAGAATTTCTTTGATGTTCTAACCAAAAATAGTCGTAGGTCATTTCTGCTCCCCAGTGCGCATCTGTAGCATATTCATCTAGCTGCGGATTCACATTGTCCCAAAAGTTATCGGTATCCGTAAAGTCAACAGCAGCACCATAACTTGTTCCTTGTTGCATATTATAGGTATTGACTCCGTTTCCTCTTCCGCTTTCCCTCAATCTATATCCTCCTCCAAAACTATCAGCAATTATTGTTTGAACGCCGCTGTATGCAGTTTGCGCAGTTCCTGTAACATCTACATGATGGAATACTTCATCTTCATAAATTATTTCGCCATTAGAAGCATCAACATAGATATATGCTCTTGAAACTGGTTCATGGGCATAAATGTTGAATTTGTAAGCCAATCTAAACGATCCGTTTGTGTGTTGACCGTGTTTGCTAATGTTTACCAATTCTCCCGAAGGATAATAAGTTGCTGTCTCATCTCCTGTTTCTCTTTTTAAATGGGCTTCTTCTTGAGGTAATTCCCATTTGTAGATATTGGCTCCAACATGATCTAATGCCTTTTGCATGGCCGTTTGTTCAGTAATTGATGCGGCATTGGACTGAGCCAATTGAGCATAAATTAGCCCATTCATAGAATATACTTTTCCATTCTTGGAGTGTAAAATCCACATGGCATGTTCAACTGGCTTGCCATTATAGGTTTGTTGATATCGGTAATGTTTGTGCCCTAGTTGGTCATTTTCAATATTGATCAGCTTAAAGTCCATTGAAGAACTCAGTTTAAAACTGCTTTTCATCCATGAAATGCAATCATCCAAATCTAGTTCTTTACCCTGCTTAAATTTTAGGTAGGATGGGACAGACGAGTGGTTGCTGGTTCTAACCATTTCAGCACTGCCAAACAAGTTTGCCGCTGCAGGACCTGTTAATACCTCTTGTGCAAATGATTGATGACATTGGGCAAGAATAAGCATGCAAATAGCATACTTTAAACTTGTAAAAAGTTTATTTTTTTTCATGGAAATTAATTGAGACTCTCAAGATACCGATAAAATAGTCCTTATCCAACGAATCTGTTCAGATAAAGGATTTTTAGACGGACTATTCTTGGATTGTTAAAAAAAAATGGAAGATTTTTAATTTGGACTAACATCTCCTCAAAAAGAGCTTAAATAATTTATATCTTTAGCTCTTCATTACTGCACAAAAAACAGCTAACCTATGCCAAAGATTTTAATTATTGATGACGAGAGAAGTATCAGACGAACACTGAAAGAAATTTTAGAGTTTGAAAGTTATGAAGTAGAAGCCGTTGAGGATGGAATTGCAGGGGTAAAAGAAGCAATGGCTAATCAATATGATGTGATTTTTTGTGATATTAAAATGCCACAAATGGATGGCATTGAGGTATTGACAAAGTTGAAAAATGACGGTTTAGAAACGCCAATCATTATGATTTCTGGACACGGAAATATAGAAACTGCTGTTGAATCGATAAGAAGTGGAGCTTATGATTTTATTGAAAAGCCGCTTGATTTAAATAGAATTCTGGTTACAATAAAAAACGCTCTTGAAAAAACTGATTTAGTTGAAGAGACAAAAGTGTTGAAAAAAGTAATCAAGAGTCAATCAAAGCATTCGGCTATAGTGGGTGATTCAAAACCTATTCAAGCTATTCGTGAAATGATTGAGAAAGTTGCACCTTCAGATGCACGCGTTATGATAACGGGTCCAAATGGTTCTGGTAAAGAGTTAATAGCTCGTCAATTGCATGATCAATCAAATCGTAAAAAAGGACCGTTTGTTGAGGTGAATTGTGCTGCTATACCATCAGAATTAATTGAATCAGAATTATTCGGACATGAAAAAGGTGCCTTTACATCTGCTGTTAAACAAAAGAAGGGAAAGTTTGAATTGGCATCAGATGGAACATTGTTTTTAGATGAAATTGGTGACATGAGCGCTTCTGCTCAAGCTAAAGTGTTGCGTGCTCTGCAAGAGAATAGAATTACCAGAGTAGGTGGAGAAAAAGATATTAAAGTAAATCCAAGAGTTGTCGCGGCAACAAATAAAGACTTACGTAAAATGATTGCAGATGGACAATTCAGAGAAGATTTGTTCCATAGATTATCAGTCATTGTCATAGAGAATCCGTCACTCAACGATCGTGCTGACGATATCCCTTTGTTGGCTAATTATTTTATTGAGAAATTGTGTCAAGAACACGGAATGCCGCAAAAAACATTCACTGACTCTGCCTTGAAGGCTTTACAGGCGGTTAACTGGACTGGGAATATCAGAGAGTTAAGAAATATTGTTGAACGTCTTATCATTCTGTGTGATGCAGAGATTTCAGACAAGGACGTAAAGACTTTCGTAACAACTAAATAATTTCCTAATGAACATCATTCCAGATGAATCTCAAATTCTTGAAATTGTTGAGATTGCATTAAAAGAAGATATTGGTGATGGAGATCATACCTCTTTATCAACAGTGCCAGCAAACGCAATTGGTAAGGCAAAGTTGTTAGTTAAAGATTCAGGCGTTTTAGCAGGGGTTGAGCTAGCTAAAATGATATTTAAGCGAGTTGATCCTAATTTGAAGATGGAGCAATTACTGAATGATGGTGATCATGTAAAACCAGGTGATATAGCTTTTCACGTTTCAGGTTCATCAAGGTCAATTTTAAGTTCTGAGCGTTTGGTGTTGAATTTTATGCAACGCATGTCGGGGATTGCGACAAAAACATATGAATTAGCATCTTTAATAGAAGATTTACCAACACAATTATTGGATACACGTAAAACAACTCCATGTGTGAGATTAATGGAGAAATGGGCTGTTAGAATAGGAGGGGGGAACAATCATAGATTTGCGCTATATGACATGATCATGATAAAAGACAATCATGTAGATTATGCAGGTGGTATTAAAAATGCAATTCTTAGAACAAATCAATATTTGAGAGAAAACAACAAAGATTTAAGAATTGAGATTGAAACAAGAAACTTGGATGAGGTGAAAGAGGTGTTAGCAGTAGGTGATGTTGATCGCATTATGTTGGATAACTTTTCTCCCGCTCAAATATCTGAAGCTTTAAAATTAATTGATCGTCATGAATTTGAGACAGAGGCTTCAGGTGGAATAAATGCTGATACCATCCGGTCTTATGCTGAAACCGGTGTTGACTTCATTTCTTCAGGTGCTCTGACACATTCATACCAAAGCCTAGATTTAAGCTTGAAAGCAGAATTTGAATTATAAAAAAAGGAGATGTTTCCATCTCCTTGATTCTATTTTTTACTGTAAATTTTTTGAACCAGATGGTCATACTTTTGCATGATCACTTTTCTTTTTGGTTTCATAGTTGGTGTAAGTTCTCCACCTTCAACAGTCCAAGCGCCCGCAACTATTTCGAAAACTTTAATTTGTTCCCATTTCCCAAAGTTTTCATTGAATGAAGCTATTTCTTTAGCTATTCTATCTTTTAGTTCTTCACTATTTGCCATTTCTTCGTAAGTCGATCCAAAGTTCACACCTTTTCTGCTAGCCCATTCTTTAACAAATTCAATATCCGGAACAACTAAAGCTGCAGGCATTTTTTGGTTTTCACCTATTACCATAATTTGCTCAATAAAACGAGATTCTTTGAATTTGTTCTCCATTACTTGTGGAGCAATATACTTTCCTCCTGAAGTCTTGAACATTTCTTTTTTACGATCCGTAATTTTCAAATACTCGCCTTCAACAAATGTTCCAATGTCTCCAGTGTGGAACCAACCATCCTTATCGATAACTTCTGCAGTTTTTTCTGGTTGATTGTAGTATCCCATCATCACATTTGGTCCTTTGACCAAAATCTCTCCATCTTCAGCAATCTTTACGGTAACCTTATCAAGAACGGTACCAGTGGTCCCAATTCTAACTTTATTGTCCTTCTCCATGTTTACAGATATAACTGGAGATGTTTCGGTTAAACCATATCCTTCCATCACTGGAATTCCAGCTGCCATAAAAACACGAGCCAATCGAGGTTGAAGAGCGGCAGATCCACAAGCTACGGCCTCTACATTTCCACCTAATCCTTCTTGCCATTTCGAAAAAACTAATTTTCTTGCAATTCCCAATTTGAATTTATACCATCCAGATTTTCCTACTACATCATATTCTTCACCTAACGACAAAGACCAAAAGAATAATTTTCGTTTTATTCCGGATAATGCGTCTCCTTTAGCAACAATTTTGTCATAAACCTTTTCAAGTAATCTTGGAACCGCCGTAAATACGTTAGGTTTTACATCTTTCAAATCATCCCCTATTGTATCTAATGATTCGGCAAAATAAATGGATACGCCAGTATATTGATACAGGTACATGATCATTCTTTCATAAACATGACAAACTGGTAAAAACGATAGTGATTTTGCATCTCTACCGACTGGTAATCTTGGTTCGCAAGCTTTAACATTCGACAATAAATTGTCGTGGCAAAGCATAACGCCTTTAGGGTTTCCAGTAGTTCCAGAAGTATAAATTAGTGTGACTAAGTCTTCACCTTTAATGGCTGCTTTTCTCTTTTCAACTTCGGCATCCAATTCCGCGTTAGGTGGCTCGCTTAACACTTTCCAGTTCGTTGCTCCTTTACAGTCAACAAAAGAATAAACATCTGTTAAGGTCGCAACCTCTCCCTTAATTGCATTGACTTTATCGGCTAATTCCTGGTCTGACACTATACATAGTTTAACTGATGCATCATTGAAAATATAAGCGTAAGATGCTGAATCAATAGTAGGATAAACCGGAACGCTTATTGCACCGACCTGCTGAATGCCGATATCGCATATATTCCATTCAGATCGATTATTAGAAATCATAGCAATTTTATCTCCAGGTTGGATTCCTAGTTTGACTAAAGCACGACTGACACTATTCGCGTAGTTGATATAATCTTGTGTTGAAACTTTTACCCAATCTCCGACAACCTTATCTGCAAATGCATCTTCTTGTGGAAATTTTTCGTTTTGATAATAAGGTATATCAAATAATCGTTCTACGTTCATGAGTGTTTTTTTATTTGGATTTTCGTTATGACCAATTTACTACAAAAATCCTTTGTTTCGAACACTTTGACTTAATTTTCGTAACTTGTAATTAATATATCGTTAAAAAAAATATTCGATAGTGTAACTTTTAGAGTAGTTAGATTGTTTTAGCTGTTTGAAAGGGAATAATTAAATTGAATTTAAACCAATTTTTTGACTAGAAGAGAGTACAATACCACTGTTAATGAGTTCTCAGGAAGACTGTATGGTTTTTCTGTGAAGTATCTTCAGAACTCAGAAGACGCAAGTGATATTGTGCAGGATGTATTCGAGAAATTGTGGAAGAACAGAAAAAAGGTGGAGTTTGAAAAAGCGAAGTCTTGGTTATTTACTTGTGCACATAATGCCATGATTAATTTTATTAAGAAAAAAAGTCGCATGACTTATTCTGATGAAATGGTTTCAAATGAGGTGCAAGAATCACATGCAAAATCTTATGAGATGCAAGAGGTGATTGAAAAAACCTTGAGCCAATTACCTCCTGTTCAAAAATCAATTATCCTACTAAGAGATTTAGAAGGATACAATTATAAAGAAATAGGTGAAATCTTGGACCTCACTGAGGCCCAAGTAAAAGTTTACCTTTTCAGAGCCCGCAAAAAAATTAAAAAACAGCTAAAAGATTTAACGATACTCGTATGAATATTCCTGAAAATTTTGACAGGTGGATGTTTGATTACAACGAAGGAAACCTCTCTGGCGCAGAGATGGAGGCCTTTGAGAATTTCATGATTCAAAATCCGCAATTTGATGTTGACGCAGACGCTTGGAATCAAGCTTTTGTTGCCAACGAAGAATTTGTCTATCCAAATGCTAGTGCATTACAAAAGGACAGAAAAGTTGCTGCCGCCTGGTATGGTTGGTCAGCTGCTGCGATTATCGCTATCTTATTAGGTTCGGTTTACTTTCTTGCGCCAAGTACAACTGAATTATCTACAAAACAAAACTCATCAACTGTTGAAACTGAAAAACAGCTACTACACTCTACACTTACTCAATCAGATTTAAATGAGGATGAAATTAAAGCCAATTTATTGAATAGTTTGAATCAGTTTAACACCTCTAATTCAGGGGTAATGGCAGAAAATTCTGTAAATAATGTATTGCAGAATCCAAGCGTTGGAGTTAATAACTCGAATTCAAATGGATCTGATCCTTCAAGTAATCAAACAGTGATTTATAATGGAGGTACTAATTTGGTTGACAATGTAAACGGATCTACATCAACTGATGATCAAGCATTGATTGCTATGAATGATAATGTTGATAATTCTGTAACCTCCAATGGGACGAACGTTAATAATGACGCCTTAATTCAAGAAATCAATAAATTTGACTCAGAATTGAACAATTCCAAATATCAAGGTAACCCAGCAATTTCAGAGTCAGAATTTGATTTTAGCAAAAAAGAAAGCTACGATCATTCTTCTTGGCAAAATAAAGTCAAGAAAGTCTACCGAAAAATTGAAAGAATGTTCGACTATCCTGTAGGAATTACCAACTTGAGAGATCCAGAGTTACTGCTGCCAAACTCTAACATTGTAGCATTTAACCCAGCTTTTACAGGTGGAATGCTTTCTCCTAGATTTGAACTGAATTATAGAAATCAATGGTTAGGATCTGATATGAATTCTCAGCAAATGAGCTTGTCATTCGATAATTATATTTATCAAATGAGAGGCGGGTTAGGCATTACCCTTAACGCAAAAGATTATGGATTAGGAAAAATGGGAGACTATAGCGTTAATTTGACCTATTCTCCAAAAATCTTACTTAGCAAAGATGTTGTTTTTGAGCCTGCTGTAAAATTAACCATGGGAGCGCTCAATGTAAATGGTGATGCACTGGAGTCTAATACCGCTTTTGAAATTGACAGAGGGCAGGTGTTTACTTCTCCTGAGCAAGGAGAGTTGACAGGGAATCA
>JAUHXX010000173.1 GCA_030426825.1 Bacteroidia bacterium
GAAGTTCCAAATTTAAATTGCATTTGTATTTTTATGACAAATTCATTGAATGAAGTTTTTCAAATTACTTGGAATAGGATATAAAAATTACTGGAATGGTTTAAAATTTTTATTCCAACATAAACTTTATTGGTTTTTAATATTTCCAATTGTATTGTTTCTTGGAATCTATGAAATGGGTAAATACTTTGAGGCCCTGGAAGGCTCCATTGGTTATGATTTAAAGCATCACATTGCGGAAATTGATTCATTGAATGGGGTTACCTGGATGACATTGAAAATGATTTTCTATCAGAAAATGTACTACCTATTTACAAAGTCTACCCTTTACTTTGTCATTATCCTACTTTCACCTGTTTTAGCAGTAGTTTCAGAAAAGACAGAAGCAATTCTCACAGGCAATAAATATCCTTGGAATTTCATGCAATTGGTCAAAGATATTAAAAGAGCTCTCCGTTTAAATATTCGATTAATTTTAGTGGAATACACCATAATACTTTTAGTAATAGCACTTGGAATGTTCTTGGATGGAGCAGCTAATATCATTCTGGTATATATCATTCCTGTAATTATTGGTTTTTATTTCTACGGATTTGGTTTTATCGATTATGTCAATGAAAGAAGACGATTGAACATTGCACAAAGTATTCATTTTGTTTCTAGACACAAAGGATTGGCATTTGCGATAGGATCAGTTTACTCTTTATGTTTTCTTTCATTTCATTTAAGCTTCCTGAAATTCTCAAATGTCCCAATAGATACAGGGACTCAACTTTTTTGGGGAACCATTCTTGTGGTGACTTTTGTACTGGCTTCCATTTCAACCTTGGTTGCTGTGACTTCTGCGACTTTGAGTATGCATGAATTGGTAGATTTATCTAAAAATGAATATGCTAAAAAAGGAGAACCGAAGGTTGAAAAAACAACCGAGGAGTCTAAAAAAATAACAAAAACAGAGGATACTGGTACACAAATTGATTCTGAACAAAATGATGAAACGTCAAATTAATTATATTTGACTAATATTACTATTATGAAAAAAGCGCTATTCTATACCATTTGCTTGATGTTTTCAGCAAACTCATTCGGATTTAATCCACCAGATTCTACTTCAACAATTTTTGAAAAAGGAACAGCACAGTATCTTATTTCTGAGGGTAAAAGACTCTACAATGAAGGACAATTCAGAGTTGCTTTGGTTAAATTCCGAGAGTCATTAGTTAAAGATAAAGGTAATGCAATTGGGACTTATTGGCTTGGTGAATGCCACAAAGCTTTAGGTAATTATGAGAAAGCGCTTGAATATGCTACTCAAGCGTTAACTAAGAACCCAGAAGTTGATAAGGAGTCAGGCGTTTTATTGGGCGCTTGTTATCATAGGTTAGGTGAATTGGATAAGGCGATTGAGAATTATGAATCAGTTAGAGGAGTGGTTAATGATATTAGGTTAAAAGAACTTAAAGTAGACTTCTATATCGCTCAGTGTAAATTGGCAAAAGAGCTCATGGCTAAACCAGTTCCAGTTAAAATCACCAATTTAGGATTAAATATTAATTCGGCATTTGATGATTATTCTCCAGTTTTCGCTCCAGATGGAAAAGCATTGTATTTTACGTCAAGAAGAGCTGACAATAAAGGTGGGGGAGTAAATCCAGCTGATCAAAGATACTTTGAAGATGTTTATGTCTCTTTTTGGAATGAAGAGACGAAATCGTGGGGTGAAGCCACCAACTCTGATGAAGTAATCAGAAGAATTAACACGAATGGTTTTGATGCCGTAAACCATATTTCTCCTGACGGCAAAGAAATGTATTTAACCATAAATACAACGGCAATGGAAAAACCAAAGCCGAAATCAAAAAGCTCAGATTTGTTCATGTGCAAAATGAACAATAGAGGCGGGTGGAATTCTCCCAAAACTCTTTCTAAACCTGTAAATTCAATTGTTTTTGACGCTGCAGCAAGTCTTACAGCAGATGGCAATACTATGTATTTCATTTCAGAAAGAAAAGGTGGACAAGGTTTAGCAGACATCTGGACATCTGTAAAGGTTGGTAAAACATGGGGTAAACCAACTAATCTAGGGCCAATTGTAAATAGTAAAGGACAAGAAACCACTGTTTATGTAACACCGGATGAAAAGTACCTGTTTTTTAGCTCAACAGGCCATGCTGGTATGGGAGGATATGATGTTTTCGTTTGCGAAAATAAAGATGGTAATTGGTCTGCACCAGTAAACCTGGGTTATCCAATTAATACGGTATCAGATGAGACACACTTTACGTTTGATCAGAAAAAAATGATAGCTCACTATGCTACCTTCTCATCTTCAGACAATAAAGGCTTAGGGGCTAGAGACATCTTTATGATCAACATGAAAGATTATAAGTTTGAATTTCCTGAATAGCCGAATTTAGGATACACCTTTTCAACATTCGGTGTTAATAATATTGGTATTTTACTTGACCTTATGCCCTAATTTCTTTTATCTTTAGTAAACTAAAGTGAAAATTTTGTCTAGATACCTACTCACAGCTTGCCTATTTTTAGGAATAAGCCATCAAATTCAAGCGCAAACTGACACTCTTGCTAGTGTTTTTAGACCTCGCATTGGTCTGGGAGTTGGAACCATGACTTATTATGGTGAAATTCAGAATTACCAAAAGAAGTTCATTCCTACGGTCAACAGATACTATGGAACTGCTTTTGTGAATTTCCCTATGACAAATTATTTTAATGCAGAGTTTTCTGCAGCATATGGGAAGATATCTGCAAATGAAAGAACTCTAGAACGCAATTTAAATTTCGAATCACGAATTCGAATGGCGACTATTCAACTTTATTATAATTTTTACCCAATGTTGAAACCGGGTAAATCATTATTCCATCCATTTGTTGGGGTTGGTTTAACTTCATTTGAGTTTTTATCAAAAACCGATATGTATGATGCCAATGGAAATCAATATCACTATTGGTCTGATGGTTCTATCATGAACATGCCAGAAAATAGCCCATCTTCGGCATTCGCAACAGAATTAAAAAGAGATTATACTTACGAAACTGATTTAAGAGAACAAAACTTAGACAGCTTAGGCGATTACCGCGAACAAAGTTTCGCAATTCCATTAAGTGTTGGTATTGAGTGGCACCTTACTCCTAGATGGGATTTTAGATTCGCTTCTACGTTCTATATGACATTTACCGATCTTATTGATAATATCTCACCTGCAGGAGAAGGTCCGCAAAGACATGGAGACGGCAGAAAAGATAAATTATGGACGACTTATATCTCATTAAGTTATGACTTGCAGTTCCCAAGAGAAAAAGAGTTTGATCCAAATGACGATAGCGACATTGAATTATATGCTGAATTCGACCAGAGCGACTGGGATAAAGACGGCGTAATTGATGCTTATGATGAATGTCCTTACACTCCCCTTGAAGCTTTGGTAGATGAAAGAGGATGTCCGATAGATGGTGATGGTGATGGTGTTCCTGATTACAAAGATGACGAACCAAACACTCCAGAAGGCAATTTTGTGGACGAATATGGTGTTACCATGACAGAAGAGGATATTGCCAAACATTGGAGAGAATTCAATGATTCAACTGGATACGACCATGACTTTATTGAGAATAAAATGGTGGTTGAATTTGGTCACAAAGGTGAACCTCAGCTCGTAGATCCTTATGCAGACAAGAAACCTGAGGGTAAAAATTATGTGATTATCATTGGAAAAGAAAAGAAGGATGTTAATGCGAATGAATTGCATAAGTATTTAGGATATAATGATTTCAAATCTGAGACTAGAGGAGATACCGTTTACTATATTTTAGGTGAGTATGCGACTATTGAAGAAGCGGTAGCAGCTAAAAACGGAATTGAAAATATAGGCATTGATGTTGAGTTAATCGGCCGAGATGGGTCTGACCAAAGTACATTCATTCCGGTAGATGAAAAAGTAATTGAAAAAGTTGAATTGGCAAACATTGAAAACGGAACGGAAAGTCCTGAAATTGCTAATAATAATCAGCAATTGTATAGAGTACAGATTGGCGCATTCAAGAAGAAGGTAGACACTGAGGAGCTATTTCCTGGTGTTGAAATAACAGAAGCAACAGGTGAAGACGGAATTACCCGATACTATACCGGAAAGTATGAAGATTATGAAGAAGCGAACAATCATAGAAAGAAAATGATTGGCAAAGGTTATAAAACAGCGTTTGTTGTAGCTTATAAAGGACAAGCACGTGTAACTTTGAAAGAAGCTGGGATTGCAGAGGTTAACTTACCTGATAATTATAACGAAGAAAAAGAATTGGCGAATTTTGTTGAGCCAAGAGACACTTCAAATGCTGGGAATTCAGAAAATTCTAACATTGTTAATGGATACGACTTGACGAAAGTTAAATACAGAGTTTTATTAGCAGAAACCAATACAACTTTATCAAATGAAATAGTAGATATTCTTTACAATATCGGAAACATTAAACCTGTGAAGAAATTTGATGGAACAACTCAATACCTATCTCCTCAATTTACTTCAATCGAAGATGCTAATAACGCCATCATAGAATATAAAACTTACGGACTTGATAATATCAAGCCAATGGTGGATTATGAAGGTGAATTCATGACAGTTGAGGAATTCAAAGCGAAGACCAATCAATAAGTTTAGCAATTAAGGCATTCGCTTTAATGCTGCATAAGCGAATATAGTTCCAATCGTTAAGAATACTGCTGCCAACACGAAAGGCGCACCAGGAAAATAAATCCCTTCAGTTTTATCAGAAAAATAGAAGAACAACGCGGTATAAATGAGAGGACCTATAACCGCGGTTAAACTGATCATACTTGTTAATGCGCCTTGCAAATTCCCCTGCTCTGTATCCGGCACAGTATTAGACATTAATCCTTGCAAGGTTGGTCCGGCAATACCACCTAAAACGTAAGGAATTAATACAATGTAGAGAATTACTTCATTCATAGCAAAAGCAAAACCAATCATCCCAAGTGACCACAGACAAAAACCTAACATAATGACCTTTTTCTGGCCAAATTTCTTGACAACCCAACCAATTAATCCACCCTGAACAACTCCTACCAAAAACCCTACAACTCCTAAGCTAATTCCTACTAAAGCTTCATCCCAGCCATAGGCCTCCATGGTAAAAAAAGACCAAACTGAATGCATAACTTGTCCTGCTAAATGTACCAACACGAATGCAATAATAAATAAGCCCAAAGATTTATATTTACTTAAATGTATCAATGAAACCCCAGGAATCGCTTTTTTATAATCGAATGCCCTTCTTTTTTCTTTTGGTAAAGATTCAGGCAATACTAACAAACCGAAAATCAAGTTCATCAGTGCCATTGCCGCCGCAACTAAAAACGGAACTTGATATCCCCATTGAGCACAAAAACCACCGATCATTGGACCAAGAAAAAAGCCCAATCCGAAAGCTGCACCGATCATACCAAAGTTTTTGGCTTTATTTTCAGGTGTACTTATATCGGCAATATAAGCTGTGGCAACCGTATGGGAAGCTCCAAAAACACCTGCCAACATTCTTCCAACAAATAACCAAGCAATGGTAGGAGCAAAAGCATGAAAAACATAATCAAGTCCCAATCCACCTAATGAGAGAAACAAAATAGGTCTTCGTCCAAAACGATCACTTAGCTCACCCATAAGCGGCGCAAATAAGAACTGCATGATAGCAAAAGAGCTAATCAACAATCCACCCCACAAACCAGCCTCATTCAACTCAAGCCCCGTAAGACTTTTAATTAAAGTAGGAAATACGGGAATAATGATTGCGACCCCCATAATATCCACCAAAATGGTGATGAATATGAAGATTAAAGAACCTGATTTTACTTTTTTCTGATCATTCATTTAGCTGGTAAAGATAGTTTAAAGTAACTATTTACCGACCATGTGAATATTTCCTTGCCCTTCAAAGGTAACTCCGTTTTCAGCTTTCCCCTTGTAAGAATAAAAATAAACTCCATTAGGACATAGATTTCCAGCCAAATTCTCACCATTCCATGATTGCGAAATATCAGTGAATTCTGCAACCACTTTTCCCCAACGATTTACGATTGTACACTCAAATTCAATTACAGATTTAGCCAAATGGTTAAAAGTAAATTCATCATTATCACCGTCTCCATTAGGTGTAAATATATTTGGTGCTACGAAAGTAAGCGGATCAAAAATGACCATCTCCTTGCACATGATATCTGAACAGCCATTGTCGTTCAGAACTTCAAGACAAACAGTATAAACACCACCAATGGTATAAGTAGTATCCATAACCTCATTAAAATCATGAGTTAAATACCAAGGCAATCCATTTTCTTCGTGTAAAGTCCAGAAAAAATCTGGTTGGCTTGAGGGATCTAATGGATCTAAGTAGTTTTCAGAAGCATTAGTGAAAGAAACAGTTACATCTGCCGTTCCTTCACACAAACCAACTACTTCAAACTGATCAGAATCAACAGTAAAATTAGCAATTGGAGAAAGTGAATCAACTGTTACATTCCCAACTAAAACGCAGTTATTATTATCAGTCACTGTCACTTCGTAGTTACCTGGATTCAGACCTCCCCAGGTGGAACTGCTAGCCGTTTGACCAGTCTGAGTATTGGTCCATAAATAAGTATACGCTGGGGAACCACCGATTGCTGATGCATAAACTACACCATTGCCGTTTTGATAAGAAAACACACGACATTGAGCAGGTTCAAATCCTAAACCTTGATTTGGAGCAAAAACAAGCTCATTTGGGTAGACTATATTAAAGGTTTGATTGGCAGTACAACCGTTGTCATCATTTAAGGTAACGGTATAAGTACCTTCGCCTACGTTCACTAGACTATCTTCAAATAGGCCATTAGCTCCAGTTGGATTTGGAGTCCAGAAATAGCTGACACTGTCTAGTGCTCCCGTATAATTAATCAAATTATCAATGAATGCTAGACCCGTTGCTTCCCCATAACACAAAGGATGCTCAACTTCAACATCAAACGACATAGGTGGAGGATCCTGCAAAAAGACAGAGTCAATATAGGTACATGGGAAATCGTCTGTTACTTCAAAATAATACCATCCTAAGCCTAAATTATTAGCAGTATTACTATTTCCTTGATTGACAATTGCTCCACTTGAATCAGTGATCACAAAAGTTACATTCCCGGTAATATTGGTCATATTAATTGTTGCAGAGCCATCTTCCAATCCAAAGCAAGTTGGGTTATTTGGAGATATCGTTCCTGTTAACGCACACCCAGCGGTGACAGTAATGGTAATGCAATCTTGGTCATCACAAGGCGGTGTACCAGCATCATAGCAAATTTGCCAATTTCCTACACCTGCTACTGCAGGGTCAAAAACTCCGGTATTGGCATCAATACATGCTCCACAATTAGACGACCATGTTCCGCCTGCCGGGCTAGCAGATAAATTTTGTTGTCCACTTGAGGGAGAAAAAGGACCAGCTGGAGTAATGCTAGCATTCGCTTGTGGTATCACAACAACATCTACAACATCTGTAGCAACACATCCGCTTAAATCTGCCGTCACAGTATAAGTTGTTGTTCCCACAGGAGGTGTAAAAGCTACACCATCTGTAACGCCGTTATTCCAAGAAATTATTGCGCCATCAGGGTTAGTTGCAGTTAAAACTACCGTTTGACCTTCACAAACTGATTGATCGACTCCTGCTCCTACAGTCGGCGACCCGGGACTAGCAATGGATTCTACAGATGGATTCGTTCCAATACATCCTGCGGAATCTAAAGTGAAATTTGAATAAGAACCAGGTGCTAAATTTGAAACTATAATATTCCCTGAAGCATCTGCGGTTACAGAGATAGGACCCACTGGTCCTCCGTTTAAATATCCCAAATTATAAGTCTGACCAGGTGTTAATCCAGTTAAGGTTATTGAACCATCAAATGGCGCCGTGCAAGTTGTTGCATCAGTAGATGAAACGGTAAAAATGGGTCCTGATACAGTT
>JAUHXX010000402.1 GCA_030426825.1 Bacteroidia bacterium
GATGTATTGGTTATCAAAATTACAGTTTAGGAAATTTTGGATTCGGTTATGGAGCTGAAATAGGAATGCTTCCGGCGCCCAAAAATAAACTGAGAACAAGTTTTTATCTCGATTTAACGCTTCGCTACCAAATTGGTAAAAAATTGTAATTAATCAATTATCAAACGGATCCGAGTAAATGGGGTTTGTGATTAGATCATAATCGGTTAAAGTGCCCAAAAAAGCAATTAGCGCTAACTTTTCGGTATCTGTAAAATTGAATTGCTTAGGAGGCCCTCCGGTTTGAGCATTTGTGGCTAATCTATCATCCAAATATGGATGGGCCTGAATGTCTGTTGAATAAAAATCAATTACTTCTTCTAATGTTTGGAATCGGCCATCATGCATATAAGGAGCGGTTAAACTAATGTTTCTTAATGAAACCGATTTGAATTTGCCCATATCGTCCGCATCTCCAGATATACCACCTATTCCATTATCAACAGGGTTAAGTTGAAGTCCATTAATTTCATTTGTTACTCCTCCAAAGTTTTGCGTAGTATGGCAGTGGTTGCAATTAAAATTTCCGCTGAAATACATTTCCATTCCAGTCTTTTCTTCTTCTGAAAAATAAATGAAATTGGTTGCTAGGCCGATATCGTATTTTGATTTGAATGAACGAATAGATTGTAAAAATTGAGAAAGTGCCAGTGAAATTCTATCTGCGGTGATCACCGAATCCCCAAAAGCTTCTGTGAACAAATTGGCGTAATAAGGTAGTTGAGCCAATTTCAATTCTAAATCAGCTAAATTCATACCCATTTCAACCGGATCTTGGATAGGCATCAGCACCTGTTGTTCAAGCGTGGTTGCACGTTCATCCCAAAAAAATCTTCTTTGAAAATTAGTATTGACTATAGCCATTGAATTCCGACCTGTTAAGGCTCCCTCAAATCCTGGACTTAATGCCAATCCATCTGAAAAACCCTTATCTTGATGATGACAACTTGCGCAGGATACAGCATTGTTAGCTGATAAATTTTTGTCGTAAAACAATACTCTACCTAATGTAGCGCCCTCATTAGTTACTGCATTATTATTGCCTAAGGTATTGATCAAATTGAGTAAGGGGTCATCCATAAAATGTTGTGGATATTGAATTGACTCATAATCATAAGGTGTATCAGGAAGAATTGGGAATTGGATGCTGTCTCCGTTCACTGATGTAACCGAATCTTCAGGATGTTCAGTCTCTTCGTATGGTTCAATGGTTTTATCTTTTAAGCAGCTTGTAAAAGTTGCAATGCAGATAAGCAATATGACGGACCGAAGACGCACGCCTAAATTTACGAAGAAAATGGATACTGTCGCCTTATCTCTTCATTTGGGCTAATCCGGTTCCGGCTATTATCAGTCCACCAAAAATGGGGCCGTACATGATTAAGTAACTTCTGCCCAAATCGAAAAAACCTGAATAAGTGCCTACTGTAAAAGCAAGGCCACCAACAAAGAGAAGTACTCCACCTACAAAAATGTTGCGGCCAATTTCTTTATTGGCTTTTTTTTGTGTTGCTTTTTGAAGATTATTATCAACCGCAGAAAAGACAATTTTTATTTCTTTGTCTTCAATATGTTCGCGTTCTAGCTGTTTCCTGATGTCTGACAGAGAAAGTCTATCTGAAATAATCTCCTCAG
>JAUHXX010000174.1 GCA_030426825.1 Bacteroidia bacterium
TGTTCATCACAATCAATATTTTAAAAGTGATCGGCAATCTCTAATGGATGCAATGCTAGAAGATCATCTAAGCAACCCGAATACTGCAATTGAGGTTAAAGAGGTTTTCGAAGCAAACAACAAGGTGATTACGCATTCTATTGTCTCAAAAAAAGACATGGAAATCGTTGTCATCCATATTTTCAAAATTGTTGGAGATCAAATCGTTGAATTATGGGATATCGGTCAGGTCATGATGGAAGATTCTCCTAATGAGTTAGGGCCATTCTAGCCTATTTTTTTTTCAAGCATCTCATTTAGTCAAGACTTTTCGGAAACACAAGGCTCAATCTTAACTCGTGAGATCCTGACGTTTGATTAGACAAAGGGCCAAAATTTAAATCGAAATTATAAGCAATCTTAAACGCTTTAAATCTATAGGTAGCCGCCAACAGCAATTCCCGACCCATACCAAATCCTGCACCGATTGAGAAGATATCCTCCTTAAATTGGAAATAATTCAAATTCCAAAATAAAATACTTGCTCCATCAGCCTTTAAATTTACTTGAGGTACTATGTGATGTTCTCCAACTTTAAATCGACAGCCACCTTGCAAATAGTAATGCCTAGCAGATTGAAAATTGATTTCGCTAAAGAGTGGTTGAAACAAATGTGTACTAGAAATTCCTACGTAAAAATTTTTATGATTTAAAAAGATGCCTGCATCCATGTCAAATTTTGATTGGCTACTTGCAGCTGGGATAAGCGGATCGTTAGTGGTCATTGGTGGTACCCAATTAGAAGTGAAACCGTTTCTTAGAAATCCTAATCCTACACCTACCCCTAGTTGACATTTTCCCAAATTGGTGATTATATTAATCGGTATTTTCAAAATTTGAGTCTTTTGGAAACCTATTAAAAATCCCGTATACATTATTCCTGTTCCAAATTTAACTTTCGGGTTATCTTGAGAAGGACCAACATGTAAATAGGCCTCCGTGTTGGTCATAAAAAGTTTTGGTCCGCCTTCTAGTCCCGTCCACTGAAGTTTCCCGATTAAATGGGTGCTTAAATTATTTTTAATTCCATATGAAGCCGGATTCGTCCAGAAAGGCGAAAATCCGTCTGACCTTAAATTCGGGTCCTGCTGAGCAAAACCAACCATTGATGATAATAATATAATCGTGATAAAAATCCTCATTTTAACGAATTAGCAATTATTAAAATGGAGGATTTCCAGTAGCAACAATTGGAGTTGATTTTTTAGGAATAGAATAACTCAACCGAACTTCATGCGCATTGCCGTTTGCATTGCCTAATGTGCTTTGGAAGTACTCAAAATAATAGGCTAATTTAAATTTCTTGATGCGAACCGTTGCTCCAAAGGCTGCTGAAGACCTAAAATTATATCCCAAACCAATAGAGAAAACATCTTCTTTAAATTGAAAATAGGCCATTGTTCTTACTGTTTGGAATCCGGCAACATAGGCTGCATTTAACATGGGGTATATTGCATGCTGTCCAACCTTGAATTGATACCCGGCCTGTAAATAGTAATGTCTTGCAGATTGAAAACCTCCAAAATTTGGTGTTGTCAAATTGGTTCCTGAAATACCTACGTAGTGTCTTTTTCCGTACCAAAACAAGCCTGCATTCAAATCAAATCGCGCACCATCTTGATTGGGAACAGGATCTCCAAATGTCACGTAAGCCCAATTCACACTCATATTTTTTACACCAGCTGAAACACCAACAGCCAATTTAGAATTCCCTAGAGTAATTGGAACCGCAACGGGAATATTAATGGTTTGTATCCGTTGAGGGCCGTTCTTTTCGAAAATAGCATTGATGCCCAAAGGAATATTCAAACCATTTTTGTAATCACTTTTGCCGCCAATATGCACATCAGCCTCAACATTGAATGCCAAATTCTGAATATTCCAACTAAGGGCTGGCCATTGGTTTCTGTAGATGGTATTCGCAGATAAAGTATTCTTACTTGCTGTTGCTGCTGGATTATTCCAAAAAGGAGTGAATCCATCACTTACAAAGTAGGGATCTTGTTGAGAATAACTTGAAATTGAAATGACTGATAGAAGAAGTATTAAATATTTCATAGTACTTATTTTGGGTTTGTAAGTTGAACAAACCAGCACTATGAAAAGTTACATCTTTCTATTTTATTTTGTCAGAAACTATGCTAGCTACTGATTCACCATTCCATTAACGGTCATCCAACCACCACCATTTTCACAATTTAAGCCTTTGCTTTTAAAATATGAAGTTGCCTGTCCACTTCTGCCACCAGATGCACAACAAAATACAATTGGTTTATTAATTTTCATGATTTCTTTCTCTCGCTTCTGAATTTCATTCAAAGGAATGTTTTTAGATCCAGCAACTTTACCTCCGGAAAATTCTCCAGGTGTTCTAACATCAATAATTACCGCTCCTTGATTAATCAAATTTTGCGCTGCTTCGTTTTTTCTTCCTAATAAGGTTCCTAATAATCCCATTTTTAATTAGTTTGATTGGATGATCTTACTTCCTTTTCTTCATATTTTACAAATAGATTAATCCAAATTCTTCTGGATAATCTAAAAGAAATCGGGAACAACACCAATAGTCCTAGAACTACTAAGCCAAAAATTCCAGCTGGATGCATGTCAGGACTTAATACTAAACAAGCTACCCAGATCGAAACAAAAATGGCAACACCCAATGCATAACTCACATACATAGCTCCAAAATAAAACCCTGTTTCAGGTTCAAATTTTTGTTCGCAAACTGAGCATTTTTCATGCATCTTCCCCATTCTTTTCAAATCATAGGGATTGGTGGTTTCAAAAAATTCACCTTCTTGACATCTTGGGCATTTATTCTTGAAAATGCTATAAAGTTTCGTTCCTTTTTTGATCATCTTATTAATAATAGTTCAAAGTAACACAATCAGCAGTTGATATTCAGTGACGGATGTCACATTAGTTCAATTTTATTTCTACCCAAACTCAATTTCCCTTGCTTCTCTAAGATTTTTAAGACTCTAGAAATTACCTCTCGTGACGAATTGAGATCGGTCGCTATGTCCTGATGACTTAAATGCAAGATCTTAACACCTGAAAGTGCCGACTTATCAGATAAATAATTTAAAATTCGAATATCTAGTTGCTTAAAGGCTATTCCATCAATGGTATGCAATAATTCAGTAAACCTATTTTGATAAGTATTCAAGATAAATGCTCTCCATTCATCAAACTTACTCAACCAATCTCCAGCTTCGGTTGAAGGAACCGCAATAATAATTGAATCCTCTTCTGCGGTAGCATTTACCTCGCTCAATCTTCCTGACATAGTACAATTGACTGACATTGCACAGGTTTCACCTGGTCTTAAGTAGTATAAAAATATCTCATTCCCCTCATCATCTTCCCTTACAACTTTTATTGATCCTTTAACTATTAAGGGAATTGTTCTGAAATTCCCACCAATTGACATCAATTCTTCTCCTTCGTTTATTGAAATCAGTTTAGCCCGCAAAATTATCTCTGCTCTGAGTTGATCAGAAAAATTCGGGAATCCTTCAATTAAGTGTTCAACTATGGTTTTCAAAGCTTTTTTTTTTACAAATCTCTAAATATTGTTCTAAAACGAAACTTGAATTCAATTAAATCCTCAATAAATTCAACAAAAAAATAGAAATGTTGAAAACATATTCCTAAAATTTATGTTCTTATCGCTAGTAAAAGTTTAGTTGTTTTAATTTTGATAAACATGATAGATACAATATACAATTGCTCGGCAAACGCCTTGAACGGAGATTTGGTTGAATTTGATCGATACAAAGGAAAAGTTATGTTAATCGTAAATACGGCTAGCGAATGTGGATTTACCCCACAATTTGAAGGACTTGAAAAACTTAATCAAAAGCACAAAGTTGCGGGATTAGAAGTGCTAGGTTTTCCTTGTGATCAGTTTGGAGGACAAGAACCTGGAGATGAAAAATCTATTGCAGAAGGATGTGTTATCAATTATGGCGTAAGCTTTCAAATGTTTTCAAAGATTGATGTTAACGGAAAAAACGAGCATCCCCTATTTGCATATCTAAAATCGAGAAAAGGGAGCATTTTTGGTAAAAGAATTAAATGGAATTTCACTAAATTCTTAGTAAATCGAGAAGGTAAAGTGGTTAATCGCTATGCCCCCACTACTACGCCAGAAAAAATTGAATCAGATATCATTGCATTGCTTTAATGAGCAACCATTTTACTTTTGTGTTTCTCAAGTCCCACCGAAAGCTGCTGAACACAGGTGTTTATGGCTTTATTGAAATTGATTTCATTTGAGCTGGCAAACAATTGCGTACCGGGTACATTCACGCTAATATCACAAACATAATTTTCTTCGTTTGGATGTTTCTCTTCTTTAAAAGTAACAGATGCGCTGATTATCCAATCGTATTTACGTTCTAAGCCTTCCAATTTTTCATTTACTTGCTCCTCCAAGGTTATGTTTTGAACGGCATGTACAAATCTAATTTCAGTTTTCATAGTGTTCTTTAATCTTCTACTGAAGTTACGAAGAATATTTTATCGAACAATACAGTTAATTGAATAAGCGATTATTTTTTTTCATAAATTTGGATAAACTAAATCTTAATCATGAAAAAGTCATTATCTATAATTGTTGCCGCAGGTCTTATAAGCTTTGCATCTTGTGAAAAAGAACAGCCTGCTGAAAATGTTGCAGGAACATACTCAGGTGTATTGCAGGGTAAGCATGATGGAAATGACATTTTATTGGGTAACCACGGTGTTAGAGTTAGCACTACCACAAAGAATAAATGTATGGTCGAAATTGATTCAATCTACGGTAGCTTTGAAGTATTGGTCACTCAACAAGGAATCAATGTAGATCCTGTTTCAACAGATGAGGAGGTTTCAGCATTTTTGTATCAAGGTGAATTAAAAGAATTGTCTTTTACTTTCAATAAAAATGGTGATACTGCAGTTTACGTAGGAACTAAACCTTAATTACATTCTTTCAGGGACCTGGATTCCCAACATGCCCATTGCAGATTTAATCACTTGGCCAACTTTACGGCTGAGGATTAAACGCATAGTCATAAGATCCTGATTCTCTTCTTTAAAAATGCTTACACTTTGATAGAACGAATTATATAATTTCACCAAATCAAAAGAATAATTAGCAATCAAAGCTGGTGAATAATCAGTTCCGGCCTGTTTTACTGTATCTGGATAATCGGCTAAATGTTTGATTAAATTTCGCTCTGCTTCTTCTAAGGACAAATCTGTATTTATTGTACCAATGCCATCTGCCTTTCTCAATAGAGATGCAATTCTAGCATGAGCATATTGAATAAAAGGACCTGTGTTTCCATTCAAATCCACAGACTCTTCTGGATTAAACATCATTCGTTTTTTAGGGTCTACTTTCAACAGGTAATACTTTAAGCCACCCAATCCGATCATATGATATAAAGCTTCTTTCTCCTCTTCCGACATTCCTTCAATGTGACCGCGCTCTTGCGTCATTTCTTTGGCTTTTAAAACAACATCTGCAATCAGGTCATCAGCATCAACTACTGTTCCTTCACGTGATTTCATTTTCCCTGTTGGTAAATCTACCATACCGTAAGATAAATGGAAACAGTTTTCAGCCCATTTGAAGCCTAATTTTTTCAGAATCAGAAACAAAACTTTAAAATGGTAATCTTGCTCATTTCCAACCGTATACACTACTCCATTTAAATTCGAATAATCTTTGAATCGTTGATAAGCAGTTCCGATATCTTGCGTCATGTAAACAGCCGTACCGTCAGATCTCAACACTAATTTTTCGTCAAGTCCTTCATCCGTCAAATCAATCCAAACTGAGCCATCATCTTTTTGATAAAAAGTTCCTTTAGATAAGCCGTTTTCTACCAATTCTTTGCCGGTAATATAGGTATCTGACTCATAATAAAGCTTATCAAAACTTACCCCCATTGATTCATAGGTCACATCAAAGCCTTCGTAAACCCATCCATTCATTTTTTGCCATAACGCATAAACTTCTGGATCTTTAGCCTCCCACTTAAGTAGCATTTCTTTAACGTCAAGCATAATCTGAGTTTGATTATTAATCAACTCCTTGATTTTACCATCAATAGCTTTTCTAGCTTTTTCGTCTTCTTTTTCATCCGCTGCTGCAGAAAGTTTTTTAAATTCTTGAACAATAGCTTCTTCAGCTTGGCCAAATTCACCTTTCTCCCACTCGATTAACAGACTAGCGGATTCGTTTTTCAAGGCTTTGTCAAACTCCACATAGTATTTTCCTACCAACTTATCGCCCTTTAAACCAGAAGATTCGGGTGTTTCGCCATTACCAAATCTTTGCCATGCCAACATACTTTTACAAATATGAATTCCTCGGTCATTAATGATTTGGGTTTTGACCATTTCAGATCCGTTCGCTTCCATTATTCGCGAAACAGAATGCCCTAAAAAGTTATTTCTTAAATGTCCTAAATGAAGTGGTTTATTCGTGTTTGGAGAAGAATATTCCACCATTTTTAAATCCTTCTTCGCCGTTTCTATCCCATAATCTTTTATCGCATCTATACGTGCCAATTCATTCAGCCAATAATTATCTGCGATTTCAAAATTCAAAAAGCCTTTAACCGTATTAAAACCGCTCACTACATCAACTTTCTCAAGCACTTTAGCTCCAATTTCTTCACCTGTTTGCTCGGGTCCTTTTTTAGATATCTTTAAAAAAGGAAACGTAACGAGTGTGATATCTCCAGCAAAATCTTTCTTTGTTTTTTGTAATTGGATTTGATTGGCATCAATGTCAGATGCATACAATTCAGAAATGATTTTCTGTATTTCTGGTAGTAGGGTTGTTTCCAAACTCATTATAGTCTGTTGTCAATATGTACGGTGAATTCTTCTAGGATATCATAGGCTACTTCAGCCATACGATTGATTTTGTCATCTAAGCACGGGTTAATCTCAACCATTTCAATACAACATGTTTTTTTCCACTTGGCAAAATCATTTAAAAAGAATTTTGCTTCTTCTGGATTCAAACCATTTTCAACAGGCGTTCCGGTTCCTTTTGAAACTAGTATACAATCCATAGAATCAACATCAAAAGAAATATAAACAATGTCGCATGCTTCTAATTTTGACCTGATTTCGGATGATACTAATTCAAGACCTTTAGTCCTTACCTCATCCACAGAGTAATTTTTAATACTATTTCTTTCAATGAAATCATCTTCTGGTTTTTCAGTATCCCTTACCGATATAAAAACAATATCCTCAGGTAAAACCTTAGGATTCACTCCCCCCATGTTTTTCAATTTATTCCAAAACTCAACAGTTTCAGGAATTGGTTCATTTACTTTTGATTCAAGATTATCTGTACCCAAGGCTGTAGCCAATGGCATTCCATGAATATTTCCACTTGGCGTTGTGTAAGGTGTATGGATGTCAGCGTGTGCGTCAATCCAAATTACTCCCAATCGCTTATTCGGAAATCTTTTCTTAATACCTGAAATAGTTCCTCCTGCACACGCATGATCTCCTGATAGCACTAATGGAAAATCATCTGCTTCAAGAACTTCTGAAACGATTTTAGTAGTATTCTCATACACTTTTACTAAACCATTAATTCTTTTAGCGTATTGAAAATCTGTAACATCATTTAACAAGTCGTTTTCGTTGTCGACAATTATGCGATCATACTTACCAAAAAAACCGCTTCTTTGATTATGTGCAACGACCTTCAAGGCCCCTACTCCTAGGCTAGCACCCCGAGTTCCTGCCCCAATTTCTGATGTGTTTTCAATAATTTTAATCGTTGCCATAATCCATACTTAAGTCTGCAAATTTAATCTTTTTAAAATGGATATCTAAATTAATGAGGTTCATGATATCAATAAAATGATATATTTGTTAATCAAATAATTATCAAAACCTCAATGAAGAAACTCTTAGTTTTACTTGTATTCCCTATCCTCTTTTTAGC
>JAUHXX010000175.1 GCA_030426825.1 Bacteroidia bacterium
TTCAATCGGGAACTAAGCTGGCTAGCATTTAACGAAAGAGTGCTGCAAGAGTCTTTGGATGAAAACAATCCGCTGATTGAAAGAGTCCGATTTCTTGGAATTTATTCGAATAACCTTGATGAGTTTTTTAAAGTTAGAGTTGCCACAATAAGAAGAATGGCCGTTTTAGGAACTAAGAAAGTTGAGGGCTATAAAGGTGGACCAAAAGATCTACTTCAAGAAATTAAGTCGACAGTAATTGAACAGCAACAGCTCTTTCAATTATCCTACGAAAAACTATTGAAACAATTACGAGAAAAACATATTCTTCAAACTGACGAGTCACATCTTAAACCTGAAGAAGAGAAAACCATCAGTGAGTTTTTTGAAAATGAGGTAAGGCCAGAAATTGTTCCAATCATGTTGAGCAATTCAACCCCTTTTCCGAAACTACAAGATAAAGGGATTTACTTGGCGATAAAAATGACCGACTTTAAAAAGTCCAAAATAAAGTACGCCTTGATTCAAATTCCAAGCACGGTTTCAAGGTTTTATATTATTCCTGCCATCAATAAGAATGAGGTTCAAAAAGTAATACTATTAGATGATATTATTCGACATCATTTAGCGGGTATTTTTACTATTTTTTCGTTTGACAAAATTGAGGCATTTACCTTTAAAATTACGCGTGACGCAGAGTTAGATTTGGATGATGATATTTCTAAAAGCTTTCTTGAGAAAATGAAAGAAAGCGTAGAAATGAGAAAAGAAGGCCGTACCGTTCGTTTTGTTTATGACAGTGCAATGCCAATGGATCTTCTCAACTATTTAATGCACGCTCAAGGGCTAGAAGCAGGAGAAAATATCATTCCAGGAGGACGATATCATAATTTTAAAGATTTCATGAGTTTTCCAGATTTCGGAAACTCAACGTTTGTATACAATAAGCTAGAACCACTCACGCATCCAGCATTTGCAGACACAAATAAATCAATGTTGAAAACCATTTTGAATAAGGATGTGATGATCACCTACCCATATCAAACCTTTCAGCATGTCATCAATGTGTTGCGTGAAGCAGCTATTGATCCTAAAGTTGTTTCTATCAAGATTAACTTATACCGTGTCGCATCTAATTCTCAGATAATAAATGCATTGATTTCTGCCGCAAAAAACGGTAAAAAAGTCACTGTGGTGATTGAATTGTTAGCGCGATTTGATGAAAAAAACAATATTGAATGGTCAAACTATCTTGAAGAACATGGAGTGACGGTTCAATTCGGTGTGCAGAACCTAAAAGTGCATTCAAAATTATTTTTAATCAAACGAAAAACAGGTAATAAAATTCAAACGATTGCGCATATCGGGACCGGTAATTTCCACGAAAAAACGGCAAAAATCTATACTGACGTTTCGTTACTCACTGCGGATGCAGCCATTACTAAAGAAGTTGAGAAAGTCTTTAAGATATTCAAAAACAACTTTGACCGATCTGTATTCAGAGAACTCATGGTTTCACCTTTTAATACAAGAAGAAAACTAACCAGTTTAATTGATCAAGAAATTAATAATGCCAACAATGGTGAAGAAGCTTATATCTATTTAAAAATCAACAACCTGGTTGATTCTAAAATGATAAAAAAGTTATATGAAGCATCAAAAGCAGGCGTAAAGATAAAAGCTGTTGTTCGTGGAATATGTTCTCTTGTTCCAGGAGTAAAAGGCCTTTCTGAAAACATTAAAGTACGCAGCATAGTTGGTCGTTACTTAGAACATTCACGCATTATGATTTTCGCAAATGGCGGGAATGAAAAATACTTTATTAGCTCGGGCGATTGGATGGGGCGCAACATTGATCGGCGTATTGAAGTAGCAGCCCCCATTTATGACAAAGAAATCCAAAAGGATCTAAAATTCATGATAAAGGCGTGTTTAAATGACAATGCTAAATCAAGAATCATTGATGAATTCCAAAAAAACCACCGCTATGATGGTGGAGAAATTGTTCCGTATAATGCGCAAATTGAAACCTATAACCACTTTTTGCAAAAATCTAAGAAATGAAATTTGGCGCTATTGACATAGGAACCAATGCGGCTCGGTTGTTAATTGGAGAAGTTGAAGAGGAAGGTAAAAATCACTTCGTAAAAAAAATATCCTACACCAGAATTCCATTGAGGTTGGGACTTGAAGTATTTGACAGCGGAACAATTTCAGAGAAAAAAATTGAAGAATTTACAAAGTCAATACATGCTTTTAAGTTGATCTCAGAAGTATTTGAAGTTAAAGAATTAAGGGCCTGTGCTACCTCAGCCATGCGTGAAGCAACTAATGGAAAAGAAATTCAAAAACTTATCAAGAAAGAAACCGGTGTTAACATTGAAGTTATTGAAGGTTCTGAAGAAGCCAAATTGATACTGTCTACATTCTTCCTCTTAGAGTTTGATGAAAAAGATCCATTTTTGGTAATAGATGTTGGTGGTGGCTCAACAGAAATTTCAATTTTCAAAAAAGGAGAAAAAGTTGCTGCCAAATCATTTAGTGTGGGAACAATCAGGCTTTTAAAGAACAAGGTTGAGCGTCAGATTTGGGAAGATATATCCAAATGGATTCAGAAATACCTCAAAAAGAGTAATCAGTA
Source organism: Bacteroidia bacterium (assembly GCA_030426825.1). Taxonomy (GTDB): domain Bacteria; phylum Bacteroidota; class Bacteroidia; order Flavobacteriales_D; family Crocinitomicaceae; genus Paracrocinitomix. Next base: position 2,621 of record JAUHXX010000175.1, read on the forward strand.
CATCACATTCGCAACGGGTGGAAACATCAATAAAATTCACAAATTGCTTGGAAAGAAATCTAAAGAATCGGTTTCAGTAAAAGAATTTATTGAATTATCCGGTAAATTAAAAAAACTAAATTTTGAAGATAGGATTTCTGAATATAATTTGAAGCCAGACCGAGCAGATGTCATTGTACCAGCCTGTGAGATATATGAATACCTGTTCAAAGAGATCGGAACAAAAGAAGTATTTGTTCCGAAAATTGGATTGTCAGATGGAATGATTTATAATTTACATCAGAAGCATAATCGAAAAAAGAATTAAAAATCATCAATTATCTTTTTTGCAATTTAGATTTAAGTATTATATTTGCCCTCCCGAAAATATGACAAGTCGTTGTCATTAGGAACCAGATTGAAAAGAACGCATTAGCGAAAAAAACATAAGCGAGAGTAGCTCAGTTGATAGAGCGCCACCTTGCCAAGGTGGAGGTCGCGGGTTTGAGCCCCGTCTCCCGCTCAAGGTGAAAGCAAATTCACTAAAAATGCCAAACCACTGCTACCGGGCTTCGGTAGCAATGATTTTTCACTTAGCTTTCACGGGCTAAGTGAAATGCTCGAGTGGTGGAATTGGTAGACACGCAAGACTTAAAATCTTGTGTCCTCTGGGACGTGCGGGTTCAAGTCCCGCCTCGAGTACAGATGAGAAAAAGCCAAGTCTTCGGACTTGGCTTTTTTGTTTTAATGAGAATGAACGAAGCTTGCTTCAGGTCAGTCGAAGAAAAACAAAAAACAAGACACGCAGTGGATTGGCTTTTTCTTTGACAATGACGTGCGGGACTCGCTGACTGAAAAGGAAGCAATTCCCTAATTAATTATTTAGAAATTGAAGACCAATCTTTAAAAACATTTAAAACACCTTGCGGGAGCTTCCATTTCTCGCAAGCAGAAAAGCCCTGAACCTTAGAAGTCAGGGCTTTTCGCTTTTAACTGATTTTTATCATATCATTGATAAAGAACTTTTCCCAAGTCTGAAATACCCCTTTCAATACTTCTTGTTAATTTTAATCTATGAAAAGAATTCTCATCACTGGGGCAACTGGAAATATTGGAAAATCAGTAATTAACCATTTAATAACCTCAGCGAAAAACGCAACTGTAATTGCGGGAGTTCGTAACATTGAAAAGGCAAAAGCCAGTTTCACTGATCAAATCAATCTAAACTTCTGTCGATTTGATTTTGAGGATTCAACTAGCTTTAATGATGCCCTGTCCGCGATTGACACCGTCTTTTTGTTAAGGCCCCCACAAATTTCTGATATTGATGTTTTTATTCCTTTAATAGATGCTATTAAAAAAGCTCAAATTAAAGAAATTGTTTTCCTCTCTGTTCAGGGAGCCGATAAGAGTAAAATTATTCCTCATAACAAAATCGAGCGGCTCATAAAGCAATATGAAATACCTCACATTTTTGTACGCCCCAGTTATTTCATGCAAAATCTTACCACCACGCTTCACTTAGAAATTAAACATAAAAGAAGCATCACCTTACCCTCAAAAAATGCCAAATTTAATTGGGTTGACATTGAAGACATAGCAGCATCCACAGTTCATCTTATTCTCAACTTTTCAGATTACCAAGGCCAAGTCTTAGACATTACAGGAACTGAAAATGAAAACTTTCAAAGTGTAGTTAATATGATAAATGAACAGGTAGAAAATAAACTAACTTATAAGTCAGTGGGCCCCTTCAAGTTCTATCGACTCAAGAAAAAAGAAGGCATGAGTAGAGGCTTTATCATGGTTATGTTAATGCTTCACTATTTACCAAGATTTCAAAAAGAACCGGAAATATCAGATAATGTATTTAGATTGACTGGAATGAAACCCAAAAACCTAAAGGCATTTATTCAACGCGAAAAAAAGCTATTTGAATAGCTGGTATCGAGAATAAGCGGTTTCTTTAAGCCCAACAATTTTCTATTCAAACAATCGAAGAATATTTAGGAGTTAACATGACATTTATCATGCATTTTATAGGCATTCTATCCTACCTTTCCATAAATATTTATAAACTATACACATGAGAGTCAATAAAATAATGTCCAGTCCAGTTTTAACGATTGAACCAACGACAACTGTGAACGAATTAAAAACTGTATTCAAAGAGAAAAGCCTTCACTCCGCTCCAGTTCTTGAGCTAGATGGAACTATTGCCGGAATCATCACATCAAGTGACTTAATTGCCGTCCATAATGAAACACTACAAGCACGACAAATTCTAACACCAAAAGTCCATATTTGCATTCCTAATAACAGAGTAAAAGATGCTGCAAAAACTATGGCAAAACACGGAGTGCATCACATGGTGATTATGGAAGATGGAAAAGTAATTGGAATGATCAGTTCTATGGATATCGTTAAAGTATATGCCGAAGAAGCTTAACTAGCATTTGATTATTTCAACGTTTCCATTTATTTCACTACATTGTTTCAAGGTATTGTAAATAGTACCGAACTTTTCAAGGTTCTTCATCAATAATGCCGTATTCAATTTAGGGTCATTACTTTTAATCTTTAATGTGTAGTCAATAGCATGCAGTGCTGGTGGTTTGTCGCTTCGAAAGCCCTGAATTTCAATTGAAGCACTTTCATACTCAAATTTCAGAATTCCAGAAAATCGCTCAACATTTTTTAACACACAAGCGGCAAAAGCTCCCAATAACAAATCCATTGGAGAGGCCGACTCACTATTTGGCGTAATTCCAAACGGATAGTTGCCTTCGTTTACTGTAAAGCTCGCAAGCTCATGTGCTCTTGATTGAGCGTTTATTTTATACCTTAACATACCACAAAATTACATTGAATTTGCCTTAAACATGGTGAGCATTAACTCTTCGATCCATGACTTAAATCATAAAATGTCCCGCCAGGCTATCTTAATTCGTATATTTAGTTGAACTAAATGAAAAGATTCCTTCTCCATATTGTCTTCCTGCTAGCTTATGTTAACACGAGCTTTGGTCAATTAAAAAGCTTGGAAATCTGGGAAGGAGATACCGTCAACAAAATTGATATTGATGGCCTGAAACAAGATTTATGGCTAGAATATCATGAATCAGGAAAAGTTAAAAAAAGAACTTTTTACCTCAATGACATTCCGCATGGAGGCGAATCTGGTTTTTATAAAAACGGAAAAGTTCGTTATACGATCATATGGAACCAAGGCGTCCCTCATGGTTTTTATCAAATTTACTATCAATCTGGATACGTTAAAAAAAGTGGTGTTTGGGTAAATGATAAAAATGTAGGTGCCTTAGTTGAATATTACAATACCGGTACCGTTGAGCGCAGATCCACCTATAACAGCCAAGGAGAATTAGAAGGAGCAATTGTCGCCTATCACTTGAATGAAAAAATTGCTGCCGTTGAAATGTATGAACAAGGACTTAGAAATGGTTTTTCACTGACCTTTGATTCATTAGGAGCTCTAATAGAAACCAAAAAGTTTTTGAAGGATATTGAAATTCAACATGAACCAGATTCTGATGAATTGAGAGGCATGCTCGATTACGTTACAGAGCAAAACAGACTGATTTTTGTTAGAGATTCACTCCAAGAAGCCCAGGCCGAATTACAGATAGCAGAAATAGAATCACAAGCCAAAATTGAAAAACAAAAGCAAGATTTAGCGCAAGAGGCCCAACGGCGATATTTCTTATACGGGGGCGTATTGTTACTCCTGATTTTTGGAGTTTTTATGTATAATCGATTCAGAATAACCCGAAAACAAAAGCACATTATAGAAGAACAAAAGCTGGAAGTTGACAGACAAAAAGAAACCATAGAAGAAAGTCACAAAGAAATTACAGATAGTATTGCCTATGCCAAACGTATTCAATCTGCCATTCTTCCGCCCAACAGTTTAATTGAAAAACATCTTGAAAATGCCTTTGTTTTGTATAAACCAAAGGATGTTGTTGCTGGGGACTTTTACTGGCTTGAGGTCAAAGAGGGGAAAACGATATTCGCGGCAGCAGATTGCACCGGACATGGCGTGCCAGGAGCCATGGTTTCTGTTATTTGCAACAACGCCCTGAATAGGTCTGTTAGGGAGTTTAACATCACTTCACCAGGTAAAATTTTGGATAAAGCACGAGAGCTCGTTATTCAAGAGTTTGAAAAATCAGAAGAAGAAGTGAAGGATGGAATGGATATCGCCTTATGTAGTTTAGACGGTCAAAAATTATCCTATGCTGGGGCTAACAATCCTCTTTGGTTAATCAGAAATGGAGAAATAATTGAAACCAAAGCCGACAAGCAACCAATTGGCAAATTCGAAGGATTTAAAAATTTCACAACTCATGAAATCGACCTGCAAAAGGGTGATACCATTTATGTTTTCTCAGATGGATATGCTGACCAATTTGGAGGAGAAAAAGGTAAAAAATTTAAAACAAAAGCCTTGCGCGAGTTATTGCTTAATATTCAAAGTAAGTCCATGACAGAGCAAAAAGAAATCATCAATCAACGTTTCGAAACTTGGAGAGGGAAATTTGAACAAATTGATGATGTTTGTTTTATAGGAGTTAGAATTGACTAAACCCGTCCAAATTTAACTTAACAGCCTCTTCGTACGCCTCAATTGTCTTAGCTTTTTTAATACGCTTATAGGTTTTATGTGGATCTGGAAAAGTTTGCGTAAAATACTCCCAGTAAGATGTCATTTTAGTTAGCACATGACTTTTACCTGAAAGCGCAGAGGCGTATCCTTCAAACAATTCTTGAATAAAACGACTAAAGATTTCTACTTTATTTTCAGGATATTCAACGGTGTTGTTCTTAATCATTGTTGGTAAAAATGGGTCTGCAATTAATCCTCTTCCTATCATCCAATGATCAATTGTGGGAAATCTTTTTTTCATCTCACGGAATTCATCAACTGTAGTGATATCACCGTTGTAGTAGATCTTTTGATTTGAAGCCGATAAACATTTTTCAAATGCATCCAAATCTACGCCACCTTTATACAATTGTTTACCAATCCGCGCATGAATCGCTACATTTTTGATCGGGTATTTATCTAAAATCGGAAAAACATCTAAAATTTCAGTTGGCTCATCATAACCCATTCTCATTTTCATTGATACAATGATATCAGATTCTTCATGGGCCTTCTTTAAAACGGCATCAATTCGTTGAGGATCGTTAATTAAACCTGAACCCATACACCTCTTTGTCACCAATAGGATATGGACATCCCAAATTCCAATTCAACTCTTTATATCCTAAAGACTGAACATATTTAACCACAAACATA
>JAUHXX010000176.1 GCA_030426825.1 Bacteroidia bacterium
CCATCGACTATCGGAATCAGCGATTGCTGCCAGTCGTTTTGTTGATAAAACTGCCCGGTAACAGGTTGGAAATTATCAAAGTAATAAGCCGTGGACATTTGACTTAAGCCCATGCCATCTCCAATTAATAGAATAACGTTTTTTACTTTTTTTTCTTGGCTGAATCCTAAAAATGGAACCAACAGTAGTGCTAATGCAATTTTCTTCATGATCTGATTTGTAAAACTTGACCTAAAGATAAGGATTTAATCTGTTCAAATCATCAGCATCCGTAGCTATACCACATCTTGAAATAATGATTACTCACTGTGCCGTCTACAGCTGTTTTTACTATTTTAAACATGGCAAAATCTACCCAATAAACGCAAAATTTATTATCGATAAAAAAGGAGGCATTTGATCCGCCCATTTCTCCGTCTATATGTCTTGTGGTGTCTGTAAAATCATGATTTTGTTTGAGTCTTTGCTCAAAAAAAGCTTCTCCAGTATGAACCCAAGGTAGTCGGTATACTCCTGCTGAATCTCTGACCTTATAATATTCTGAACGGATATTCATTATTATACGTTCTTTCTCCCATTTTTCCCAATCAAAATTCGGTTGATCATGAATGCGATAATCATATTGCTCTTCTATTCGTTGCTGAACCGACATATAAAGTTCGAATCGATCAGTGGGGTCTTGACCTTCAATCCACATATTTCTTCCTTCAAGATAGTAACCTACGTCCTCAGATATTGTTAAGGTGTCTTTTTCTTCCATTCTCCACATTTCACCAGCTATTTTAAAGGTGAAATTAGAGAAGCGAAGTTTGGTAAGTCCAGGTTCTTGATAATCGAAACGGTGTTGCTCCCAATCGTAATTCCAGAAAGGGATTTCATAGGGATGATGATTGACTGAGTCAATGTACTGAGCTCTCGGCATTAACGGAGATTCGTCAGCTTTTAATTGTAAACCTCTATTGTTGTTCTGAGCTTTTTGACAGCTCAATAAAATGATAAAGAGTAGAATGGGAAGATGTTTCATAACCTAAATGTAGTCCATGATTCCATCTTCTAAAACAGTCAATTATTATTTGACTTGAGCTAAGGATTAACCGTGCTGATAAATTTATTCCTGCCTAAAGTGATCGCGTGGATTTTTGAAAGAATACCAAAGTGTTCCTGGACCATAATTTCCGCATTCGTCCATTGGTTTAAATCTTACTTCATAGCTCAGTCCTGAAGAATAAGTGAAAGGTCCTGAACACATGCCATGACCAAGAATGATCATCCCATGTTTATCGTAAGGAACGAGGTAGCTATTGATTTTCCCTGATTTTACATTTTTAACTTCAGCAAAAATTAGGATTTCTGATTGATCAGAAATGCTTGTTTCAAAGATGGAGTAATTTGCAGGTCCACAACCAAACATAGTCATGGTGTTTTCTTTATGCTTTACTTCTTGATCCCAAGTTGGAACTTTTTGGTCAGCTTTTTTAGAGACCTTCCAGCTTATTTTTTCATATTTCTTTGAAACTGAGTTGTACCTCGTTAAAACTTCAGTGCTTGAATTACCCTTTTCATCCTCTATTTTTAATTCATAAACTTCCCCAAGAGTCAGAGGATCTGCTGGCTTCAAAAGAACTTTATATAAATCCATCATTCCTTGATAACGGTTCAGTATATTCAGTTTGATTTTTTCCGTTTTCGACACCAAATAGGCAGTGTAATTGGAGTCCAAATCTTTGACCATTTCTTGGCTGAAATAATATCCTTCAATGGTGAAGATTGAATTTTCGTAAATCTCCTCTTGTTCAGGAAAAACAGATATTCCTGAAGCGCCACAGTCCGCTTTTGCCTGAACTGAAATAAAAAGTAGAAAACAATACAGATACTTCATGAGTAATTTTTTATTCTGTACAATCAATCACTCTTTAGGTTCAATCAAATTTGCCTTTAAACTTTAAGGCTTGTTGGATATGTGCAAGATGATGTGCTGAATGCCAAGAATAGTTGCCTATGGTATAGGCCAAGTTGAATTGTTTTCCGTGCTCAGGATGAATATAGGTTCTTTGCAGGTCTTCTGGGCTTAAACTTCTCAGTAATTTACCCAATTTGGCATGTAATCCGGTTAATAAGAGAATTGAATCAGTTAAATCGTTATCCGTGCCATCAACCAATTCAGCCCACAAATGTTCTGTATAAGGTTTAATGGTCGGATTATCTTCTGTTAAGGCCAATTTGAATCGGCAGATGCTGTTGAGGTGGCTATCTGCGCAGTGATGGACAACCTGTTTTATTGACCAACCTCCTGGACGATAGATCCAATTTTTTTCTTCTGTAGATAAATTAGAGCTTATGGCTTTCACATTAGACGGAAAGTCTTCAATCACCTTTATCCATTCATTAATTTTTGACTGATCGATATCGTGAGGAGGATTATATTTCCCAATTGGGAATTTTAATGCTTCTAATTCCATCTTATTTTTTCTTTTTCATCTTCGTTTTAGATACGAGGATATATCCAAGGTTGAGATTCAAATTGAAATAGTTTTTCACCAAAAAATTGTCGACTTTGTTCAGGGAGAATTCACCAGATAGTCCGAATAAAAACCTGTTTAATTCTAGTTCTGCGCCTGCATTAATGGTTACATAGGCTGAAGTTCTTCCGACATCATAATCTCTAAGTTCGTGCTTTCCTGCGCCGTTATATCTTGCCAACAATTGCTGTGGAGTTAATATAGTATTGATGGGCTCTGCAAACTCTGAATAGAATGATTGATCAATGTTGTTGATTTTGTCAGGAGAATAGGTTCCGTGAAATTGATAATCTCTCACCGTTTTGTAAATGTCATTTCCAGATCCATTTATTCCAAATTCTTGCCCAGTTTCAGATCCTGACAACAAACTAAAGGAATTGATTCCTCCACCAGCGTACAATCTAAAGTCAACCGAAGGTTTTCTTACAAGGGTGTAATATATATTACCCCCAAAGTAGAGTGGGGCAGCAGCTGTTCTAAATACTGCATAATTAATATGAGTTCTAGATGAATCAAACTCGGTGTCATTATAAATTGTTTCGGCTGAGAATTCCTGAACCTTAATGTCCATAGTGACTTTGCTAAAAGCAGTAACAATCTCAAAATCTAAGCGTTCAACAATATTGAATCTAAATCCAAACTCGAACTTTGGTATCCAACTTACTCGATCGATTTCCCCAAAACTTAGGGCTTCCCAGCTACTATTTAAATCGCCGCTCCCTGGGTCAGGACTGTCTTTGATGGTAAGAAATGAAAATTCACTATTGTTTGACATACGGCTCATGATTGGTGACTTTACATTGATGCCTAGACTCCATTTACGATTTTTATTAATACTCGTAGCCAATGACTGGAATTCTTCACCATAAATTTCTTCAGTATTATTCACTGTTTTAAAATCATGTGAAAAAAGATCTACACCTACTGAGATGTTCCAAGTTCTAAACCCAGCACCTGCGCTACGGTAATCAAAAATCTGGCTTTGATCTCTGAAGTTAGTACTTAGGTTGAACGAGTATTCAGCTGTTGCCGCTATGTGATAACGATAAATATCGAATCCAAAACCGATTCCAATACCCATGGTATTGTTTGAAAAACTTGGTGTTTCTTCGCTGATGGTGCTGAAATCTCTTCTTGTCAAGACTTGTCCAAAGTAGTTGTCTTGAATGTCAAAATGTTTTCGTCTGAATGAATTGATCGTTGTTCTGTAATGTAATCCGAGGCAAACGAAAGGATGAACCCGTTTGTGCTTTAAAAACTTTCTACCAAACCAAAAATTGATGGATCTGAATTTCAACTCTTCAATGAGTTCTGCATCTGCTTGGCTATAGGCGTCATTTTGAACTTGATTATCAAACCAAGTAATGTAGGCCGTGGTATCATTATAACTAGATCCTGGTTCTCCATTTACTTGTTGGCCGTTAAATGTGCCACCGTAATTCGATTGATAATCTTCAAAACTTCCATATTGGTCAAAGTAGTAATCTGCATCTCTGAAAATCCCTCCTCTATAAGACATGGTATGCTTACCTCCACTAATTTTCAAATCAAAAAAGAAATTGTTTTTCGTAGTATACCTCATGTATACAGGGATCTCAAAATTATTGAGCATTTTCACCTCATTGAATCGAACATATACAGGGTCGTTGTTCTCATCATAAAAACCGAAGTTGAATTTGGGTAATTCAAAAGATCCCAGTTCAAGACTTTCATGTCCTGGTTGTGAGATTTCTCCATCCTGATCTAGCCGATTTGACAGTTTGTTGCTGTTCATTCTAAATTCTATCCCAAAATCTATTTCTTGAGCAAAACTAAATTGTCCAGCAAGGATGAAAATGAAAAGAGTGGTCCACTTCATATTATTGAATTCTAAAATCATTATTCAGGTTTTCAACTCTTGATGTTGGAGTTTGTCTTCCTTTAGTGATTCGGTTAACATTTACAATTAAATATTGATGCAATTCTGAGATCATGATGCGCTTGTCCTGATTCAAATCAGCTTCGCCGGTTTTTAAGCCTCTCAGCAGCGAGTAGGTAAACACGCCGTTGCTCCATTCTTCTCCTTCCATGGCAAATTCACCACCTCCAGCACTTGAAATTACAATTGATCCATTACTTTCTCTGATATCGGCAAATGCCATTTTAGATAATTCGAAAGAGTTGACATCATTTACATTTTTTACTGTATTTCCCACAGCTCTGAAAACTAAGTCAGCATCAGAAGTAGTTGTTGCTGTGGTGTCTACCACAACTTCTGTTTTATCAATTTCTCCAGAATGACAAGCGTCAATGAACATGAGTTTTTTAAGGCACTTTGTGTTATCTAATAAATCGTCAAAAAAGTCAATTGGTATTCCTTTGTTTTCAGGATGATTAAAATCCATGTCGTGGCTTGCGATATAATAATTTAAGTCTGCATCCAGCACCCCGTGCCCCGCAATAAACAATAAGATTACATCATTTTCATTTACGTTTTTCACGAAGGATTTTAGTTCTTTTACATTGTTTTTTGTGACCTGTTCATTCACCATCTTCTTCACAAAAACCTGATCAAATTCATCCGATTTAGAAAAATATTTGACGATATCATTGGCATCTTTTTCAGCAAAATTGAGGTCAAATGCTGATTGCTGATATTTCGAACATCCTAACGAAATGATATGTAGATTGGAGGCGACATTTTCTTGATTGGAAACTACTTTAAAACTCTTTTTAAATGAAGAGATACCTAAATCATTTGTAACATAGGCCTGAATTAAATTTTTTCCCGGGTTAATTTTGATGAGTTGATCGTGTTCAAAATAATTGGAATCAATTGGCATTCCTTCACGCGTGAAAATTGGAACACCGTTAACGAGAATATGAAGCGATTTTAATTCAACTTTTTCATCAGTTGCTTTAATGCTTATTTTGACGTCCCCGTAATTAGTGCTGGTACCAGTTTTGTTTTCAACTTCTATAGATGGTAGGTCTGTTGTGATCTTTAATTCTGATTCGTTCAGCCCAAGTTTTGCAAGACGTTTCTTGTAGGCTTTCTGATAATTTAAAACGGTCTCTTCAGTAATAAAAGGGAGTTGGTTAAATACTAAATCAGGACGATTGTATACCAAATCGAATTGATCAAACGAAAAAAGCTGACTGCCAATTGCAAATCCAATATTGTCAAGAGCTCCCTTTGAAGCGTAATAGTAGTTGTCGGGTCTTAAATAAACAAAGTCATTGGCACCAAAAGCACCGAAAGTTGATAATAACTTCCCGTTTTCGAGACTCCATAATTTTATCATCCCATCCCAACTAGAAGTGGCGACAAAACCGTATTTCTCATTAATGGCAATTGAAGTGACATGATCCGTATGGTCAAGCACTATACTGAACTCTTCTTCACTTTTTTTATTTTTTATACTCAATTTTGAGTCGGTTGCTTTAACGAAGAAATGCTCCGAATTTTCAGATAAATGGCCGTTGTTCAAAAAGTATGTTTTGGGTAAAATATGATCTTGTCTTAAAGATTTTTCATATTTCCCTACCTTGCCGGATTGATCCCCCACTTCATTTAATGCTACAGTATTTAACTGAGTGTTCCAATACAATTCTATTGGTTTTACATAATCAAATGCTCCTGCATAAGTAATTGATTGACGTAATAAGTAAAGTTCAAATTCCGCATTATTTTCATTTACCTTTTTTATCGAGGTCAGCAAGTATTCCCAGCCATTTTGAATTTGATGTTGGCCTAATTTTGCTCTGTTTGATACTGAGGTGTTAGTAATGAGGTTCGTTCTTCTGACAAACCCATTAGAAAATCCGATCACTATTTCATCTTGGTCTGCTGAAAAGGTGATATCGTTTATTCTGTAAATACTGGCCTGAAAACTCTGAATGAGTTCATGTCTTTTTAAATCCCATTCTATGATTCGTTTATCACTTCCACCAGTCATCATTCGGTCTCCGTCCTTATTCACTACAATTGATTTAACTGCGCCTAAATGTGCTTTCAAAGTGATGACTTTTGAATAACTGTGCCTGTTATAAACTACCACTTCGCCTTTATCTGTTCCGCCAATTAAATATGTACTACTTAAACTTACAGAATTGAAACTGTTCCATTCGCTTTTATTACTTACCCCTTCAGTTTTATTTTGGTCGATATTGTACCTTATGATTCCGCCATTCGTTGTACTGACAAAAATATTTTCTTCTTTTTCATCAAATATGATAGATGTAGCAGAAGCCTTGAAGTGTCCTATAATGGCCTGAGTTTTAAGATTTACGACTTGTGTATTTTCGTCATGAATTCCACCTATAGCGATTTTACCTCCATTATTGGTGAAGGCTATAGAAGTAAATCGTTTGTTACTAAACACTGCAAGTTTATTCAGGTTTTTAGATTCAATTTGATAGGTACTTAAGTGCTGACTGCCCAAAGCTAATACGCTTCCGCTCTCATTCATAGCCATGCAACTGATGGGAAAATTAAATTTTTGTTGGTCTATTATAGCACCAGAGGCGATATCCCAAATTATCAATGAACTGTCCAGAGAAGTAGAATATAGAATTTCCTTTTCTGGATGAAATGCGATTCCAGTTATTGGTTCTGAATGTCCATTTAAACTGATGTATTGTTTACTTGATTCTAAATGCCATAAGGCGATATTGTTATCCGCCGAACCACTTGCCAAGAGCGTTTCGTCTTGATTATAAGTCAAAAAGTTAATCTCAGCCGAATGCCCAGTTTGAACTGAAAGTCTTACATCTTGGCCAGTAGACACTGTAGAGATGAACAAAAGTAGAATCCAACAATTTTGAAATAGGGTTTTCAAGGGCTAGTTTTTATCGAAGATAATTATTCTATTCTATTTGGTGTTGTCTAAATCGATTTACTTGACTTTTGAAACAGATGCGATTACGAAAAAAGCCAGCAAGATTAGGTTTGAAATATATGTTTAGTTGAAATATTATTTTTTTTTGGATTAAATTTTTACAATTCATGGAGTTGATATTGTCAATAAAATCAATGCTAATATTGTTTTTAAATGTTTTCATTCGTAAAATAAACGTAAACAAACGGATAAACAACGATTAAAAAAATCAACTCTCCATTACTTTGCCCTGTCGAAACGATCGGCGAACAAATAATTTACAAACTGGCGAGCCATTAAAAAAGAAGGTGAGCACAAAAACACACATTATGAACAATTTAAGAAACAAAGTACAATTGATCGGAAACTTAGGTCTTGCACCTGAAATTGTTTCATTCGAGAACGGAAACAAATTGGCAAAAATTAGATTAGCTACAAACGAGTTCTACAAAAACGCGAAAGGCGAAAAAGTAAAAGAGACACAGTGGCATTCATTAATTGCATGGGGCAAACAAGCAGATATA
>JAUHXX010000177.1 GCA_030426825.1 Bacteroidia bacterium
TTGAACATCCCATTTTACAAAATGTAATTACAGACACTCATTATGATAGCCCTGACCGTAAAGGCAGACACACGGCATTCTTAGCAAGAATTTTGCAGGATGATGGAATTGCGGCAAAGGGCATTGCAGCAAACGAATATGTAGCCATCTGTATAGATGAGTTTGACCGAGCTTATGTTTACGGCGACTATCCAAATTATGATGAATTCGCTTATTTCATTGCACCTAATTGTGAATTGCCCGATAATACCCCCGAAGATTGCAGTTCTGGAAATCCTTTAAATTGGAATCGGAACGGTGAAGCATTAAAAGTCTATAAAGTTCCCGGAACCCAAAATGGATTGAATTATTTTGACCTGTCTAATTGGAACAATTCAACTGGTTCTGGTGGAACTTGGTTTAATTGGTTTGTAGACAATGGGACTTTTACTGAGGTAGCTTCAATAGCACCATTTTGTAGTGCAAATACCCTTGAGAATGATTTGAAATTAGAAATTTATCCGAATCCAGCTTCAAATAGCCTTACGATTCAAACATCAACAGCGAATTCCCACATAAAGATCTACAACCAGTTAGGACAATGTATAAAGGAGCTAAAAATCCAAAACAATCTATCTACAATAGATATTTCTGACTTACCGAATGGTCAGTATTTATTCCAAATAGTAACTGATAAACAGCTAAGTACGAAAAAGATCAACATTCAGCGATAAAATTCAACTCATACTATTTGTTTATTGCTAATTTTATTAGTAATTTACATGTATGGGTGCAGGAGGACATATTGGTGCAATGGTGAAATCGTTTCGGATGAACCGCAACGCACTTGCTTCAAAACGAAAAGATAAACCCGATCTTGATTATACCTACAAAAAGAATAAACTAAAGTTCAAAGAACCGAATAAAGGGGATTTGGACAGTATCATTCACAAAATACGTAGGAAAAAAAATCGTGAGAACATTCTCAAAAAACAATTTCTCATGGGGTCTTATATCTTGATTGGACTCATTTGTATTATTTATTTAATTCTAGGATAATGTCATTTGGATCTACGATAGGAGCAATTAAAAGCATAAAGGCTAACAGAAAAGCACTGAAAAAAGTAAGCGCTGGAAATCTGGCTGACCCAAAGTTTCAAAAAACGAGCGTTCCACTTGGTTACAAAGAACCATCTATAGAACAACTCGAAATAATTATTAATCGAATTCGCGATAAAAAAAGAAAGCAAAAGACGACATGGCTTGTATGGTCGATATTGATTTTTCTGAGTGGATTTATTTTTCTTATTTTTTTAATTCTAGGATAATGGCAGGAGGCGGAGGATCAGGTTCAGTGAGGAGTATGAATGATACATTAAAGGCTAACAGAGAAGCTCTTAAAACATCAAACCATAACCAAAGTTATTTAAAAGCAAATTCAATTAGAAATAATCGAAAGTCTAATGGTAAGCATCTCATTAGTGCAGGAATCGGTCTTGCATTAATCTGCATTTCAATATGGTTTGGAAGCATGGCAATTTCATTAGGCGGATATTTGAGAGCACGTGACGCCATTTCAGCTCAGGTATTATTTGAGTTCCACCAATTCGCAATAGGCGCCAGTTATGACTTCAATATCTCCGGCCTCAAGCCAGCAACTAATGCTCGTGGGGGATTAGAATTATCTTTGAGATTTACGAATAAGAATCCGTTCTAAGATGGTAAAACTACACCAGTTGGACGTGTAAATTAATTTGAACTTTTTTGTGGCTTGGTTTTACAATAAAACAAAACCATGAAATCACTTATCGTTCTATTAGCAGTCTCCATTTCTTTTTCTGTTTTCGCCAAAGGCGCCGCGGGTCACTATTTTATTGAAGGAACAGCCTATAGCGCAGCAAAAACTATTCTGTCAGATGCACTAATTACTGTTCAACATAACGGTGAGAGCACTGATTATATGACTGATTCAAAAGGTCGATTTAAAATAAAAATCAATTGGACGATTCCATATAAATCTGGAATACCAACAAATCAATGGGATGGATTAGAGGAAAAATACAACGAAGAAACCATTCATATTTATTTCAAATGTCAAGGAACCACCCTATCCAACCAATGGAAAATATATTCAGGATTATCTGGTAAAAAGCCAAATAATGGTGTTCGAAATGTAGACCTTCATTTTAAAAATTAATAATTAAATGCCGGCAAATAATAAACGCCGTTTCGTATTCATGCTGAGCTGTAATATCTTTATGATATGAAGACCACAGTTTGTATAATTGTTGTGATCATGTCCTTTATAGGACATAGTCAAGACACCATTGATTACAATGAAATTGATATCATCCTACCAGGTAAAATCAGTTCAACTCGCATGTATTTTTACAAAGACAAACCTTTTACTGGAGTTATGACTTACCCCTATGGTAGTAGTCATTTTTCACAAACTATCTCTATTTATAAAGGCAAAACTCATGGTGAATTCCGCCAATACCACAATAATGGGGAATTAAAAGAAATAACAAACTACGAATACGGAAAAAGAGATGGGCTTTCTTTAAGATGGTATGACAACGGACAATTAGAATCTAAAATTTATTACGAACAAGGACATTTACTAGATACAAGCTATCGCTGGCACAGAAACGGCGTATTAAAAAGTTGGGATATCGAAAAACCA
Organism: Bacteroidia bacterium; assembly: GCA_030426825.1. Lineage (GTDB taxonomy): Bacteria > Bacteroidota > Bacteroidia > Flavobacteriales_D > Crocinitomicaceae > Paracrocinitomix. The sequence continues at coordinate 2,666 of JAUHXX010000177.1, forward strand.
GGTAAATCATACACGTTAGAAGTACATATGTATTACGAAAACGGACAGAAACGTTGTGAGATTACTCAAGAAATTCAAAAAAGATGGCATAGAAACGGCCAATTATCCTTTATTGGTGGAATTGTGAATAATAAATCTCATGGTAAATTAAAATATTATAATGAGGATGGTAAACTGATAAAAACTGAAGTTTACCGACACGGCAAAAAACTCAAAGAGAAACAAAGAAGAAATGAGCCAACGAGTTAATTCTTACGTCCTAATGGATTAATATCCTCTCTCTCAAACGGCATTAATTATTATATTTAATCAGAAATAATGTAATGCTATGAAAAAATTCCTAATCGTTTGTGCCGTTTTATTGATGTCTAACCTGACCAGTTTTGGGCAAGTTCCAGACAACGTTCAAGAGATCAAAGCCACTCCAAATAAAGTCACTACTTATTCTGATAATTTGAAGAATGGTTTCAAAATGGCAGATTTAGACTGGGCCGATAATAGTTCAGTAGCCTGTTTTCCCGGCACTCAAAATTCGAAATTTAGAGGAAATCATAGATTACATATGTTCGAAATTCCAAAATATTCTGAAGTGACAGTTAAACTAATTCCGAAAGATAAAAGTGCAAATTTCAGCTTATACGGATATCAAGTCGGAACGACTAATTATAGCACTCCTCCTAACCTATCTTCATGCGTTTCTTGTGAGGCTGATCACAAATGGGATTATCCTAAAAAAGGAAAAACACAAGATCACACTAGATCAATTTGGTTCAATTCAACCACCAACTCGTACAACATTTTTGTTGGAGTAACTGGTCCCGAAGGCTTAACTGAAGGTGACTATACCATTGAAATTGATTTGAAGTCACGAGTTGAGAATACAGATGCGCAACAACCTTTAAAAAAGTATGGATTTGAAGTAGAAGTAGGAAAAAAGTTAAGCTACTCTGGAGATTTAAAAGACGGTTGTAAAATAATCGATCTTAGCTGGGCAGCCTCAAGCAGTAACGCTTGTTGGCCAGCCACTCAAAATTTAAAATTCAATGGTAATCACATCTTTTTTGTGACTGAATTGCCACGATATGCCGACATGGAAATTAAATTAATTCCGAGTGATCCAAAACAAAACATGAGCCTATACGCCTATCAGGATGGAACAACAAGTAATGCGTATCCACCAGAATTGGCAAGATGTGTTTCATGCGAAGCTGACCATAAATGGGACAGACCTAAAAAAGGTAAAACACAAGATCATACGAGAACAGTTAAACTGAACTCTATCAATAATCCTTACCGTGTGGTTATAGGTATTGCCGGAGCAGAAGGATTAACAAGTGGGAGCTTTATCATTGAAGTGACAGTGAGGTCAAAGAAATAATTAATTCGCTTGACGATAAGCTCGGGGACTGAGATTTGTCCATTTTTTAAACGATCGACTAAAAGAACTGACATCAGCATAACCCAACAAATCAGAAACCTCTTGCACATTTAGAGCGTTTTGATCTAAATATTTCAAGGCCATTTCTTTTCTTAAGTCGTCAATCACTTCTTTATAGGTTGTTGATTCCACCGCCAATTTTCTTTGGAGGCTTCTGACGCTCACATTCATATTGGCTGCAACTGTTTCAATTGTTGGAAAACATGGCTCGGATAAATTTAGAATCGCTTTCCTAACTTGATGATAGATGCCTTCATCACCACTCATCTTCTCTAGTTTTGCTTCAGCGTGCTCAACAAGAATTCTAAGTAATTTAAAATCACTGGTGATAATTTTTGCTTCAACTTGTTCAGTTGATAACAGCATATAGGACACTGACTGATTATGACGAATTGGGCACTTAAACACGCGCTCCAGTTCTTCATTCCTGTTTTCTTGAGGATACTTAAACCCAACTTCTAAGGGATAATATTTTTGAATGGTTAAAAAATGGAACTCTCTTAAAAAAAAGGCCATGGTTCCTTCTAATGTTTGTTGAACAGCAATGGGGGATTCATTTTCCCATGAGGCATTCGGAATAACTTCTAAACGATATCCTTCCATAGTCTGCTCTAGATTCATGGGAAGCGCTTGGCATCCCAAAGCTGCAAATTCACAGCAATACTCCAAAGCTTCTTTTACCGTTGAAGATGTTTGCGAAATCTGCCCAATTAATCCTGCTGCAGCTAGATTAAGGTATTCCCCTGCGTGTAGACCAAAAAAATTATCTTGAGTAGTATCAACGCAGTGCTCAATAATTCGGTTGTAAACAGCTGGTAAAATCCGATTTTCTTCATCTGAAAGATAAGCCAAATCATGACCTGACATGGTTATTAATTGCTCTTGATCAGATCCGCGAACAGCCGCGAACTGAATCATACTCAATAAAAAACGACCACTAAAATCCATATGTGAAATTACTCATTTGGCAGCAAATGACAAGTTTTTGGCAGCTAATGCTAAGCAAATAACTAACATCCCTGCTGATATTTGTATCATAAAAACAGGAAAAATGAAACAAATAGAAACAAGTATCTCAATTAATAAAGATGTTCAAACCGTTTGGAATAAACTGATGGATTTTAACTCGTACCCGAATTGGAACCCTTTCGTAATTTCAATTTCAGGTGAAGCAATTGAAGACCATTACATTAAGACCAGCATAATTATCGGAGATAAAAAACCACAGCACTTTAAACCTAAAGTGTTAATTGTGAATCCAGCAAAGGAATTTAGATGGAAGGGCAAATTCTTGATTAAGGGTTTATTTGATGGAGAACATTATTTCAAATTGACTAAAATATCAGAGAATGAAACCCGCTTAGTACATGGCGAAAAATTTAGTGGAATACTATCTGGATTAATCTTGAAAATGATCAAAGCTGATACAATCAAGGGATTCAAAGCAATGAATTCAGCACTAAAAAATGAAGTTGAACAATGAAAAATCTAAAAATTGTATTGATTGCTAATGCACTATTCTCATTCGTCACAGGTCTGATGTGCCTGCTATTCACGTCAAAATTGTCAAACTTTTTGACTGTCGAAAATTCTATTATCCTTTCTATTTTGGGGATTGGACTACTTATTTTTGCTGCATTTGTGCTATTTGTAGCCACTCAAAGAACCGGTTCTCGACTATTCGTGAACGGAATTATTCTGGCAGATTTCACTTGGGTCTTAGCCAGCATCACACTTATAATTCTGAGACCCGTTTCTTTTAGTTTAGGAGCACTATCATTGATCGCTGCAATTGCATTCATTGTGCTGACATTTGGTTTACTCCAACACAAATTCAAGGTATAAAAAAAGCCCTCTTAAAGTAAGAGGGCTTTTTATTTATTTCATCAATTCGACAGAACGTTTGATAAACTTGGTGAGTTCTTCACCTTTAAGCATGCCTTGTGACAGCATAGCTAAGTCCATCAGTTGTTTCGCGGTTTTTGTTTTGTTGTCTTTTTGTTTTTTTAAGATTGCACCTACAAGTGGATGATTGGTATTCACCTTGAGGTCATACATTTCAGGAAACGACCCCATCATTCCACCGCCGCCCATGCGCTGCTGCTCTTGCATTCTTCGCATAAACTCTGGTTGAGTAATGACAATTGGTGATTCTTTTTCACTCATGCTTTCAAACGAAACATGAAATTTTTCTTTTGGTGCCACTTCTTCAAAAATTGGCTTCAACTTCTCTGTTTCTTCTTCTGATAATTTTGAAGGAATTTCTTCATCTTTTGCAATGAGGTTATCGAGAGTATCAGAGTCAACTCTGGCAAATGAAACATTGTCCAATTTAGACTCTAATTTTTGAACGTAATGAGGCGTCAACGGACTGTCCATAATTAACACATCATAACCTCTTTCAACTGCGTTTTCAATGAATGAATGATGCATGTCTTTACTGTGCGCATACAACACCACCGTTTTATCATTCTTATCAGTTTGAATCGGCTTAATCTTCTCGATATAATCAGCAATGGTCATTGCAACGCCTTCTGTGTTTTTCAATAAAGCGAACTTTTCAGCCTTATCGTAAAACTTATCTTCAGTAAGCATTCCATATTCAACAAACACTTTTAAATCATCCCATTTTGCTTCAAAATCTTCGCGGTCGTTTTTAAACATTCCAGCCAATTTATCTGCCACTTTTTTCGTGATATGCGAAGATATTTTTTTCACATTACCATCTGCCTGAAGATATGATCTAGAAACATTTAAAGGAATGTCTGGAGAATCAATCACACCATGTAAAAGCGTCAAGAACTCAGGAACAATCTCCTCAACAGAATCTGTAATGAATACCTGATTTGAATATAATTGAATCTTATTTTTTTGCACTTCCATTGTTTCTTTCAACTTAGGGAAGTACAAGATTCCAGTTAAATTGAAAGGATAATCAACATTCAAATGAATGTGAAATAAAGGCTCGTCAAAAGTCATAGGGTATAACTCTCTGTAAAATGCCTTGTACTCTTCATCCGTTAAATCTGAAGGAGCTTTAATCCAAGCCGGTGAGGGATTGTTAATGATATTGTCAACCTCTTTATCAATTCTCTTCACCTTATCATTCTCATCTTTTTCTCCAGAAGGATCTTCGATAGATTCTGTCCTCGTTCCAAATTTGATTTCAACTGGTAAGAATTTACAGTACTTATTCAAAATCCCCTCAATTCTAGATTTCTCTAAGAATTCAACAGAATCTTCTGCAATATGTAATACGATCTCGGTTCCACGGTCTGATTTATCAATATCTGAAATTTCAAATTCAGGCGTACCATCACTCTCCCACATCACCGCTTGAGCACCTTCTTGAAAACTCAATGTTTTAATTTGAACTTTAGATGCTACCATAAAAGCTGAATAAAATCCTAACCCGAAGTGTCCAATAATTTGCTCAGCTCCATCTTTTCCTTCGTATTTTTTAACGAATTCCTCTGCTCCTGAAAAAGCAATTTGATTGATGTACTTCTGAATTTCTTCTTCCGTCATCCCTATCCCCTTATCCTTTACAGTTAAGGTTCCAGCATCTTTATCTAAAATAATCTCAACAGTTAGATCTCCTAAATCTCCTTTTACTTCTCCAGAAGTTGATAAAACTTTCAACTTGCTGGTTGCATCTACCCCATTAGAAACCAACTCTCGTAAAAAGATCTCATGATCGCTGTACAAGAATTTTTTGATCAATGGAAAAATATTCTCCGTCTGGACGTTTACCGTTCCTTTTGTTGCCATTTTTTAATTCTTTTTTAATTGTTC
>JAUHXX010000178.1 GCA_030426825.1 Bacteroidia bacterium
TCAGATATACCAGCAAGAGAAACGATCCCTTTAATTTTCTCGCTGTGCTGAGCCGTTAAAATTGCCACGCCCCCTCCTCTACTGTGCCCCAATACATATATTGGACAATTCAATTCTAGTTCAAAGGTCATTAGTCGATCAACTTCATTCACTATGGAATTGAGATCATTTATTTCATAAGAATAGCGATTCTCTCCAAATGCATTTAAATCAGGAAAATCTATTTTCTCCTCCACCGTTCCACCATTATGCGACATATTAAATTTCACAAATCCATATCCTTTCGAAACAAATTTATCTTGCATCAAATTCCAAGCTCCCCAATCTTTATATCCTTTATAACCATGAACAAATACAATTACAGCATGAGGCTCGACAGGAATTGTACAATCATAAAGAGATTTTCGTTCATTACTTCCAATGTAAATCTTATCCTTAAAGTCAATCATAAGTTTTATCTTTACCCTATTGAATAATACGTGAGCAAATTTACACAACTATATCTCTTTTTCTGTTTGATGCCTTTAGGATTATTGATTTCTTGTCAAGCATCTTATGGTGAGAAATATACCAAAGGGAATCTTGAAATATTCTATACAGAAGATTGCTCAAAATATGTTGAACCGGTTGCGGATTATTTTGAGACCAATAATTTAATTCAAGAAAAACCACATTCTATTCAACTTACAAGTTCAAGCATGGGTAGTGAAAATCCAGGATTTATCATGAAAATGATAGTATCAGACAATAAACAAAGCATTCCTGAAGATAAGAAATATAATATCAGTTCATTAGAGAGAGATTTAAAAACAAAAGTTTATAAGGATTTGAATTTTAGAATTGAAATCTGCAATGAAAATTTCGTACCAATAGATTCATGAAAATATCCGCATCCATATATTCAGATAAAGAAACACAGGGAATTGAAACAACCATTTCCAATTTAAATGATAGTCATGTAGACATGATTCATGTTGATTGCAATGATGACTTGAATGTGTTTGCAGATATAGAGAAAATTCAGCAAAACTCTATTATTCCAATAGATTTACATATCATCACATCTCATCCTAAAAGATTTTATCCTGCATTAGAAACATTTGATATTGAGTATGTGACATTTCAATATGAAGATTTAGAGGATAAAGAATTGGCAATCCCGAAAGAATTCACTGGGCAACTTGGATTGGCTATCACTTCAGACACAAGTATTGATGTATTTGATCAGTATGCTGAAGATTTTGATTTCATTTTATTCATGGCCACTATTCCTGGGCAGTCTGGGGGAAAATTTGACAAATCAAACTTTAGAAAAATTCGTGCTTTTCAGGCGAAATATCCTAATAAAAAGGTGCATGTTGACGGAGGTGTAAATGCTGAAGTATCTTTTATTTTAAGAAACATGGGAGTTTATGCTTCTGTTTCTGGCTCATACCTGTTCAATTCAGCTAATATCAATACGGCTTTGTTGAACTTGAAATTAAACGAAGTTGAGTCGCATTTTTTGGTACAAGATTTTATGAGAGATTTGGATGAATCTCCAGTGGTTTATGATGACCAGTTAAACATGAAAAATGTTTTGGAAGTAATGAATGCCGGCAAGCTTGGTTTTGTAATGGTATTGGATAAAAATCAATCATTCAAAGGTATTATTGGCAACGCAGATTTGCGTCAAGGATTTCTAAAATCAATTGATAATTTAAACAATATTGACGTCAAGGAAATCATTAATCGAAACCCTCTGACAGTAAAAGGAACATACACAGTTTATCAACTTTTAAGATTCATTAAAAAAGAAAGTAAAACGGTGGTGTATCTACCAGTAATAAACGAAAACGGACAAGGTTTGGGCAGCATTAGCTTCATGAACTTGATCAAAGGAGAAATATGATAATAGAATTAAAAAAAGGAATAGGAGCTGAAAGAGCGAATCAAATTGCAAAAGAGAACAACGCTTTTTTAATTGAGAAAACAGACAAGTTTGTTTTAATTTCTTCATCTGGTCAGAAAACGCTTGATCCTAAATATAATGATGAAACTTTAGCAACCTTCGTTTTTGACAACGATATGCAATTGTCTTCAAGACAGTATTTAAATGAAACAAGAGCCGTAAAAATCGGCAACGTTACCATTGGCGGAAATTCTAAAAACACCTTATTGATTGCGGGTCCATGTTCGGTCGAGTCAGAAGCCCAAATTCAAGAGTCTTCAGCACTTTTAAAATCTTTGAATTTAACAACTTTAAGAGGTGGATGCTATAAACCAAGAACTTCACCTTACAGTTTTCAAGGACTTGGATTAGAGGGGTTGAAACTGCTAAAGAAAATGAACGAAGAGCACGGTTTAACAGTAATCACTGAGGTTCGTGACGCTACGCATGTACAAGAAGTCATTGAATATTCAGATGTAATTCAAGTTGGAGCAAAAGCCATGTATGATCAAGGAATTTTAAGAGCTTGTGCAAAAACACAAAAACCCGTTTTAATCAAACGTGGATTCGGAACAACTTTACAAGAATTTGTTCAATGTGCTGAGTTTGTTTTATCTGGTGGGAATGAGAATGTGGTGCTGTGTGAGCGTGGAATTAGGACTTTTGAAACGAAGACACGTTTTACTTTAGATCTTTGCGGCGTTTCTTATTTGAAAGAACATACGAACCTTCCCGTTGTCCTAGATCCTTCTCATGCAATGGGACATGCTTACGGCGTTCCGGATTTGACAAGAGCTTGTATTGCTATGGGTATTGACGGTCTTTTAATTGAAGTCCACCCTACTCCAAAATTAGCGAAGTCAGATGCTTCACAGCAACTAAATCATGAAGAATTCAAAGCATTGGTAAAAACACTTCAACCTGTAGCAGCAGCAGTTGGGATGAATATTGTATAATTAATTCCATTCAACAATGAACATTTACAACAGTAACATACTACACCTTTGTGAAAAGCAAGGAATTTCGGTAACTGAATTTGAGAACATCATTTACATTCCCAAAGTTCGCATAATGGACCCAACTCCAAATGAGCTGGTAAGGATTGCCGAATACTTTAATTTACCCCTAGATGTCATTGTGTTAAAGGACTTAAAGCAGCTCAACAAAGTTGATAAATCAAAGGTGAAATTCATCATTTTAGATGTTGATGGCACAATGACTGATGGCGGCATGTTTTTCACTGAAAATGGCGATCAAATTAAGCGATATAATGCCAAAGACGGAATTGCCATCAAAGCAATGGTAAATAAAGGCGTTCATTTTGGAATCATTTCACATGGTAAAAAACTAAAAGTTGTTCAAGACCGTGCAGATTTATTAGGAATTAGTCACGTTTACGTGGGCTCTGAACCAAAGTTGGGTATTTTAAACGCATGGTTAGAAGAATTAAATCTGACTTTAGAAAACACTGTTTTTGTTGGGGATGACATCAACGATTTAGATATAATAGAAGCAGTAAATATATCTGCATGTCCTGCTGACGCTACTCCTTCAATCAAATCAAAAGTTGATATTGTACTTAGAAAAAATGGAGGTCACGGTTGCATCCGTGAGCTTGTTGATGAATGGCTGAGTTAAAAAAGAACTTAATCGTTATTGCTGGCCCAACGGCCATAGGAAAAACGGCCTTGAGCATTCGATTGGCAGAACATTTTAATTGCCCCATTTTATCCTTCGATTCAAGGCAGTTTTATAAGGAGATGTCCATTGGAACGGCAAAGCCAAATTCGGACGAATTAGCTCAAGCCGAGCATCATTTTATCAATTCACGATCAATTTCTAATCTGTACACAGCAGGGATGTTTGAGCAAGACGCTTTAGCATGTCTAGAAAAGATCTACCAAACTCACGATTATTGTATCGCAGTTGGAGGAAGCGGTTTATACATCAATGGTTTAGTTTATGGAATTGATGACATCCCTAAAGATGAATCAATAAGGGATATACTGAAAAAGGAGCTTGAACAAAACGGTATTTCATCATTACAAGAAGAAGTAAAAAAAATTGATCCAGAATACTTTCAATCAGCAGATATTCAAAATCCAAGACGATTAATGCGCGCAATTGAAGTATTTAAAATAACGGGGAAACCCTACTCTTCATTCAGATCAAAGACTAAAAAGGAAAGATCCTTTCACACCACTTGGATTGGCCTGCATTCAGAAATGGAAACCTTATACGATCGCATAAACGCAAGAGTGGATGAAATGCTAGAAGCTGGCCTGGAAGATGAAGTTAAAAACTTGACAAAGCATAAAGAACAGAAAGCTTTAAAAACAGTGGGATATACAGAGTTTTTTGACTACTTTGAAAACAAGCATGATTACGAAGAAGCTGTTCGATTAATCAAAAGAAATTCAAGACATTATGCGAAACGTCAGTTGACATGGTTTAGAAAAAACGAAGACATCAATTGGTTTGAGCCTTCAGCAATTCAAGAAATAATAAAGTTTTTAGAAGTAAATAAGTTGAATTAAATTTTTGATTTTCATCAGAAATTATAAATTTGTGTAACCATAATTTAAAAAGGGAAAGATGAACGAGAGAAATGATGAAGTTTTTTCAAAACGTGTAAAAGCTGGAAAGAGAACCTATTTTTTTGATGTTAAGACGACTAGAGGAAAAGATTTGTACTTAACCATTACAGAAAGCAAAAGAACAGGTGACTATGATGGAAGACCTGAGTATGAAAAACACAAAATTTTCCTTTATAAAGAGGATTTTGACAAGTTTGGAGAAGGAATGAATGAGGCTTTAGACAAGATTAAAGAATTATGGGGAACTGGAGAATTCAAGAAACCAGAGCCTAGAGAAGAAAATCAAGAAGAAAAAGAAGAAGTTACTTTCGAAGAATTGTAATTTCAACTGAAAACAATAGTTAATCCCGTCTCGGTTATTCCGTGACGGGATTTTTTTTAACTATTGAACGATATACTCTGTGCAATTAGCTCATTTCTCTATCTTTGCATTATGAGTCAATACAAGAAGGTAGCCTTTTATACACTTGGTTGTAAACTGAATTTCTCAGAAACTTCTACAATCGCCAGAAACTTTGAAAATCAAGGTTTTGCAAAGGTTGATTTTACTGATCGACCGGATATCTTTATAATCAACACCTGTTCGGTTACTGAAAACGCGGATAAGAAATGCCGTAATATTGTAAAAAAGGCCTTGAAAATTAATCCTGAGGCGTTTGTTACCATGATTGGTTGCTATGCGCAATTAAAACCAGGCGAAATTTCAACAATTCCTGGAGTTGACCTCGTTTTAGGGGCTAACGAAAAATTCAACATTTTAGATCATATCGAAAAGTTGGAGAAGAAAGAGATAGCAGAAGTTAAATCAAACAACATCAAAGAAACTACAGATTTTATCCCTTCTTTCAGTTTAGGAGATCGAACCAGGTCGTTTTTAAAGATACAAGATGGCTGTGATTATTTTTGCACCTTCTGCACCATACCACTTGCTAGAGGCAAAAGTAGAAACACATCAATTGCCAACACTGTTTTAGAAGCCAAAAAATTAGGAGAAAGTAATGTAAGAGAAGTCGTATTGACAGGCGTGAATATTGGAGATTTTGGACAAGGAGGAGAGGAAAACTTTTACCAATTGATTCAACAATTGGATGAAATCGAAGGAATAGATAGATGGAGAATTTCATCCATTGAACCGAATTTGTTGAGCAATGAAATCATTGAATTTGTTGCAAAGTCAAAAAACTTTGTTCCGCATTTCCATATCCCTTTGCAATCTGGATCTGACCTGTTATTGAAAGCCATGAGACGAAAGTATCTAACTGAGCTTTATACTGAAAGAGTTGCAAAAATTAAAGAATTGATGCCTGACGCCTGTATTGGTGTTGATGTTATTGTTGGTTTTCCTGGTGAGACTGAGGGAGAATTTATGAAAACCGTTAATTATTTGCAAGAGTTAGACATTTCATACTTACACGTATTCACCTACTCTGAACGTGCCAACACAACTGCCAAGAAAATGGCAGATGCCGTTCCAGTGAACATCAGAAGGGAAAGAAGTAGACAACTACAAATCTTATCAGAAAAAAAGAAAAGAGCCTTCTACTCCACTCAAATCAATAAATCAAAACCCGTTCTTTTTGAAGCAGAAGAAAATGAAGGAACGATTTTTGGATTCACTAATAATTACGTGAAGGTCAAACTACCCTACGACAAGAGCCTGGTGAATCAAATTGTAGAAGTGAATTTATCAGAAATTGATCGAGACGGAATTGTAAAAGTAGATCTATTAGAAGCACATATTTGAGATTAATCGTATTCATACTGCCCATATTTTTATTGAATAGCTCAATGAACATGGGTATTGCCCAAAGCGATACGATTTTTTTAAATGCTGGATGGAACATTACCACTAACAGACCAACGGCCAAATATTACAGAGAAATTGAAGAGTCGACAGATTCTATTCTGCTAGTGCACGACTACTACTTAGAAAATGGCAGCATTCAAATGATTGGTACCTACCGAGGTCAAATGAAGCGCTCAAATCAATTCGGTTTATTCAAATATTTCTACCCTAACGGAAATTTAAAAGCTACTTATGAATATCAAGGTGGACTAGTGAATGGATATCTTAAGCGTTTCTACGAAAATGGCCATTTAAAATCAATTGAAAAGTTTGATTTAGGAACACCAATTGACACCATTTACACTTTTCATGAGAATGGTCAAGCTTTTAAAACCGAATTAATCAACTTGGAGTTTTCCAATGAAAACCCAGCAGATCAGTACAAGAAAAGAAAGTTAATTTCAGCTTATTCTAAATCTGGGGAACCCATGGTAGAAAACGGTTCAGGAGAATTTGTTGAATATTTTCTGTCTGGAAAAAAACGAACTAGCATAGAATATGAAAATGGATTCCCCCATGGGAAAATGGTGAAATATACGGGTCAAAAAAACAAGGTCTCGTCTGTTTTAACCTTTAAAAATGGAACCTTTATCAAAGGAGAACTTTATGACAACGGCAAGAAAGACATCTTTGGAACCTTAGATCGTAAGGCCCATTTCCCAACAGGAATTAGAGGATTAGACAAATTCATAGATTTAAATATTGGGAACTGCGACCAATTGGATGACACCGAATTTTTGGTAATGATAACGATTACGCAAGAAGGTCATGTATTCTTTGAACAGGTGGTTTCCGGTATCGTAAGTCCCTGTCAGTTAGAAGAAATACAGATGCTAATTAAAAATATGCCTACTTGGATTCCTGCAATTGATAATGGAAAATATATAGAGGCCAATCAAGCCATTAAAGTAGTATACAAATAAAAGCCCCATATCTTTTCGATACAGGGCTTCAGTTTAATTAGCTTTCAATATTATTTCTCAAATTCCGCTACCGTTTTATCGATAATCGAAATGCAATCTCTTAATTGCTCTTCGTTCATTACCAATGGAGGTGCAAATCTGATGATATTTCCATGCGTAGGTTTAGCCAACATTCCGTTTTCTTTTAATCTAACGCAAATATCCCAAGCTGTAGAGCTATCTTCAGAATCATTAATAACAACAGCATTCAATAAGCCTTTACCTCTTACCAATTTTAGTACGTTATACTTTTCAACCAACTTCCCTACTTCAGATCTGAAAATTTGTCCTAATCTTTCAGCATTTTCAGCTAATTGCTCATCTTTAATTACTTCAAGCGCTGCGATAGCCACTTTTCCAGCAACCGGGTTTCCACCAAAAGTAGAACCATGCTGACCCGGCTTAATCACATTCATGATATTGTCATTCGCTAATACAGCTGAAACTGGATACGCTCCTCCAGAAAGTGCTTTACCAAGAATTAAGATATCTGGCTTCACATTTTCGTGATCAACAGCTGAAAGTTTTCCTGTTCTTGCAATTCCTGTTTGTAC
>JAUHXX010000179.1 GCA_030426825.1 Bacteroidia bacterium
AGGCTCAATGAATTCAATTCACTCACAAATTGTTGATGCAGCTCAAGAAGAATGTTTGGTTATTATCCATTGTTCTGATTCGAATTCCGTGAAATCTACGTTATCTGGAAATGGTGTGCCTGACGTCAATATCGATTACATAGAGGTTGGATACAATTCAATTTGGATTCGTGATTATGGAGCAAACACAATGTACAACAACTACGTAGAAGACTTGTTTTTAGTAGATTGGATGTACAATAGACCTAGACCATTAGATGATGTAATTCCGGATGCTTATGCTGCTCATTTAGGTATCGATTTATATTCAATGACTTCTGGGCCTAACGATATTATGTCAACTGGTGGAAACTGGATGTCGGATGGTGATGAAATCGCTTTTTCTTCAGAATTAATTCTAGATGAGAATGATGGTAATGGCCCCTATTCTTTGGCATACCCGAATCACTCTGAGCCTGCTTTAGATCAACTTTTTGATGATTGGATGGGTATCACAGAATATATCAAAATGACTGTACTGCCATATGATGATATACATCACATTGACATGCACATGAAAATAATTGATGAACAAACATTGTTGGTTGGTAAATACCCTGACGGGGTATCTGATGGGCCACAAATTGAAGCCAACTTGCAATACGTATTAAGTAATTTTACAACTAAATTCGGAACGCCATTCACAGTTCATAGAATAGATCAACCTTCAAGTGTGGCAGGAAATTTTCCTGGACCAGGAAATGCGTACTACAGAACCTATGCTAACCAAACTTTTGTGAACAACACGATTTTATTGCCTACGTACAGAGCAGAATATGATGATCCTGCCGTAGCCATTTTAGAAGACATCATGCCTGGATACAATATCGTTCAAATTGATGTTGATAATAACGGACAAAATCTTATTTCGCAAGGTGGAGCCATTCACTGCATCACTCATACTGTTGGTGTTAGTGACCCTTTGTACATCTCTCATCAAAAATTAGAAGATACAAATGATGACCAAAATCCTTATCCAGCTTCTGCATTTGTTAAACATAAGGATGGTATTACAGGTGTTTCAATTTGGTATACGACCACATTAGGCGGGACTTATGTTGAGGTTCCAATGACAAACACTTCAGGTGATGATTGGGATGGATTAATTCCAGCTCAACCTGACGGAACTACTGTATATTATTATATTGAAGGAACTGCTGTGGGTGGAAAACAAGTGACACATCCAATGACAGCCCCTGCAGGTTATCACAAATTTACGGTTAGTGTAGGCGGAAGCGGAGGAGCTGATCTTGATGAAAATCCAATTCAAATTCTTGATATCTATCCTAACCCAGCATCTGAAATTACGGTAATCCCTGTTCATTCTAATCATAATGTAGATTGCAACATTGTTTTAACCAATGTTTTAGGTGAAGTTGTTGAGGTAATTTATTCTGGAGAACTCGCTCAAGGGGATAAAAATTTCTTCATTGACGCCTCACAGTATGCAGCTGGAATGTACCAGGTTTTAGTTCAAATGGACGATTACAAAACCTATAAAAAATTGATGATTAAATAACGAATCATATTTTAAAACAAAAAAAGTCTTGCATGAACATGCGAGCTTTTTTTTGTAATACCGTCTCAACTTAAGTTTCTAAAAAAACTGTACTGACGTAGAATTTAGAAAGATGCCCATTTTGAAATTTAGATTCCTCCTTATTATGTTTGGTATAGCTTCTTGTTCACAAGACACCGATCAAGTGGACTTGAGTGAGGAAAAGCTATATTTAGAGACAAAGTCAAAAAGTTTAAAAACAAATGATGAATTCTATGATATTAACCCTCTGACTTCTGATTCAACCATAATTCTATTTGGAGTCGACGGAGAAAAAATTGAAACCGGAAAACCAGTTTTATTGACAGGTATTATTCACTCCATAGATAGTTTTGAAACACCTAACATTATCAAATCACTGGCAATTGAGGATATTCCAAATGTTAGCGGAAACCCAAATGGATTAAAATCCTCAGAAGCATTTGAAAGCCGAAAGGTAAACTTCGATAGCTTAGAAAATGTTAATTTTATACAAGACGACTATGAACTAATCAGCGAAAAAGGAGACACCTTAATTACTGGAAAACCTGTTCCGTTTGTGGGAAAGAAATCATTGTTGAGTCCACCTATCGGTTTGAGGGCCTCTCCTATGCGCCAAAAAATTAATTCTCCAGCAGGGGTCCGTTATCTGGGTCCAGAACAAGGACTCTCTTCACCTTACGTACTGGATGTATTTAATGATAGTAAGGGTAACCTTTGGTTTGCAAACTGGATATCTGGTTTAACTAAATATGATGGAACTACATTGTGGCATTACGGTGCAGAATCAGGACTAATAGGAACGAATGTCAGATCATTAACTGAAGACATTCACGGAAACTTATGGTTAGGTACATGGGGTGAAGGAATCTCAAAATTTGATGGGAAAGAATTCACTCATTTTGGAGTAGAAGAAGGCTTAGCGCATTCAACTATATGGAAAATTTTTGCAGACTCTAAAGGAAATATCTGGTTTTCTGAGACCTACTCAGGATTGTCAAAGTTTGATGGAAAAAATCTTATTCATTTCTCTCCGAAAGAGGGCCTTGGGTCAATAAATGTAAGGTCAATAATTGAAGACAAAGAGGGCACAATCTGGATAGGCTCTATGGGAGGAGGCGTTAGTAAAATAGAAAACGACAAGGTGGTTCCAGTCTTGACAAAGAATACAGGTTTGTTATCAAATGATGTAAGGTCTATTTTCTTTGATTCTCAAAACAATCTCTGGATCGGTACAAATCTCG
This sequence comes from Bacteroidia bacterium, assembly GCA_030426825.1. Lineage (GTDB taxonomy): Bacteria > Bacteroidota > Bacteroidia > Flavobacteriales_D > Crocinitomicaceae > Paracrocinitomix. The sequence continues at coordinate 2,821 of JAUHXX010000179.1, forward strand.
GATTGTCCATGTTTGATGGATTTCAAATTCACAATGTCTCATCAAGTAAAGGAGATAATTTTATTAACATTCAAGGTATTACTGAAGATCCAAACGGTAATTTGTGGTTTGGATCTGAGAAATTTGGCGTTACAAAATATGACGGTGAATACTTCTCCTTTATTGGTGAAGAACAAGGTCTAACTGACCAAGAAATTTGGTCAATTTCGACAGACGAAGTGGGTAATATTTGGTTAGGAACAAATGATGGTGTGAATCATATTTATTCTTGTTCATTTGAACACTTCACAGAACAAAGAGGTCTTCCGAACGGAGTTGTTTGGTCAATAATGGCTGATTCAAAAAATCAAATTTGGATGGGTCTCACAGGCTTTGGAGTCGCTATTTATAACGGAGAGTCTGTAAAGGTCATAAATACCGAACTAGGCCTGCCGGGATCAAAAGTAACGCAACTTTATGAGACAAAAAATGGAGACATTTGGATGGGCCTTGGTAGAAATGGTGCTATTAAATATAGAAATGATTTATTTACACATTACAATTCCAAAAATGGGTTTACTGACGCCGATATATGGGATATAACGGAAGATAAAAATGGTGATTTATGGTTCGCAACAGATGGTAAAGGAATCTATCAATTCAATGGAAATAGTTTTATTCAATATTCAGAAGAAAATGGATTTCCGAGTAACTACGTTTATCGAATATATGAAGATGTAAAAGGTGATTTGTGGATAGGTACTTGGGGTGCTGGGGTTATACATTACGATTTTGAATCATTCACAACTTACACTGAAAGAGAGGGACTTAGTAGTAATAGGATTTGTGACATCTCTCAATCTAGTGATGGAAGTTATTGGTTCGTAAGTGAGGATCGTGGTTTAATAAAATTGCAAAACGATACACTTTCGTATTTTACTGTTGAACAAGGTCTTAGTTCTAACGCTGGAGCTGCGATCATCATAGACCAAAATGATGATATCTGGGTGAGCTCATCTGATGGTTTAAGCCTGATATCCAAAAAAAATAATCTCTATAACGTTAAACAATTTAAGAACCAAGATGGTCTCAATTCAATCGGTTTTTTAACAGGAGCTGTAACCAAAGATTCTGAAAATCAAATATGGTGGGGTACAGGAAAAGGAGTTGTAAAAATCAGTCCAAATCACAACAAATCAAATCAAGTTGGGCCTTCGGTGTCATTAACTGAAATAGAGATCAATGAGAAAACATACAATTTTAACCAAGCATGCAACAAAGATTCAATTGACTTTTCATACGAGCTTTCACCTGCCTATTATAATTATCCAAAAAATCTCAAACTACCCTACAAATTAAACCACTTAACTTTCAATTTCTCAGCCATTGACTGGACAGCTCCTCATAAAATTAAATTCAGTCATAGAATTAAAGATCTCAATCCCGTTTGGAGTAAACCTAGCAGAGAAACTAGTGTGGATTATAGAAACATACCCTATGGCAAGCATACGTTCTGTGTTCGGGCAATAAATGAAAACAGTAATTGGAGTGAACCATTCGAGTTTCTCTTTGAAATTTCACCGCCTTGGTGGCATACTTTGTGGGCAAGAACTTTATATATAATTGTTGGTTTAATACTAATCTATTTACTTATTCAATTAAGGACCGCCAAACTTAAAAAGAAACAAGTAGAACTAGAGCATAAGATAGAGTTAGCCACTCATGAAATTACAGAGCAGCATAATGAGATAATGGATTCGATTGCATATGCGAAGAGGATTCAAAATGCTATTCTTCCTCCACAGCGGATTGTAAAAGAATATTTGAAAGAATCATTCATACTGTATAAACCGAAAGATGTTGTAGCTGGGGACTTTTACTGGATGGAACAGAAAAATGGCACCACCCTTTTTGCCGCTGCCGATTGCACTGGACATGGCGTACCAGGTGCAATGGTTTCTGTCGTTTGCAATGGAGCCCTTAATAGATCGGTTAGAGAATTTAACCTTAATAATCCTGGGGAAGTATTGAATAAGGCAAGGGAACTCGTCATTTCAGAGTTCGAGAAATCTGATGAAGAGGTAAAGGATGGGATGGATATTGCCTTATGTGCTCTTAATGGGAGATCCTTAAAATATGCTGGAGCAAATAATCCACTATGGATAGTACGAAACTCTGAGATCATTGAAATTAAAGCCGATAAACAACCGATTGGCAAATTCGAAAAAGCTAAACCATTTACCACACATGCTTTCACACTTGAGTCAGGTGATACTATCTATATTTTTTCTGATGGATTTGTTGATCAATTTGGAGGCCAAAAAGGTAAAAAATTTAAGTCAAAGGCTTTTAGAGAATTGTTGATTAGCATTCAAAACTTATCTCTTTCAGAGCAAAAGACCATCATAGATGACACTTTCGAAAATTGGCGTGGTTCTATTGAACAGATAGATGATGTATGCGTTATTGGAGTTAGAGTAGAATAAAAATGTACTTTTGCACCCAACCTTAAAAGAGGGTTGTGCGTTTTATACGCTACACAATGACTAAAAAAACAACATATCTTAGCTTGATTTTCGCGGCCTTTTTATTTGGTGCCTGCGAAGGGAACACAAATAGAAACTATACACTCATCAATGCCTCCTCGCATGAAGTGACGGCAAAAATTGAATCTGTAGAGGGAAAAAGCAAATTTCAGATTCCTTCAAATCAATCTAAATTAGTTTTATCATTCAATCAAAGAGGTGGAAGTGCCTTGGCAGGACATCCGTCAGACTATATCTTTAAGTTTGATATTTACAATGTTGAAGATACTTGCTTTAAAGATTATACAGACCCTGAGAAATGGAACATTATTTCTGAAGAGCAAAGTAAGGTTCCGTCAAATTGGCAACACGGCTTTACCTTCAAAATCTCTGACGAAGACTTTTGACGATAAAAATAAAACATGAGTTTCCCAAAACACTCAATATTCTTCATTTTAGCTTTGCTATGCGCTTTTAGCTGCAAAAAAGATGAAACCGACTTATCTGAGGAATTAAGCTACCATTGTCTACAAAACCCCACAGAACAAGGAGATTATGACGTCTATGGTATCAACATTGATTTATCTCCCTTTAAATTTGAACCCAATCAAAGATTCTCTTTTGATTTAGATTGTAATGGACAAGACGATTTTAGTTTTGATTCATACATTCAAATGTTTTTACCTGCGTCCGGTTGGACCTATAATAACTTGACACCACTTCATGATGATGCCAGCATTTATGTGAATCAAACTATAGACACTACTTACTTTTATCATGATACGATCATAGAAAATGAAGGCTCATCAACCTTTTATCGATATTTTGATATTACAACTTGCACCAAACCTTCTAGTTCGTTTACAATACTGGAAACAAAAACAAACTATAGTTTGCCTATTTATACTGATTTAGACGAACCAAGCGGCGGTATTTGGAGCCATACCTCAGTTAATGTAAAATCATCATCAACTCACAGGTTCACGGCATTAGATGATACTAGTTCTGTTGACACCACTTATTATTGGTACACTGAGAATCATCAGCAATGCTACAATTTTCCTTCACAGCAAGACGTTTACATCCACTTAAAGGTAGATCGTTTTCATGGACCTTTATTTGCTTATGTAAAAATGAACTCATCTTTTTACATTGAACATATAGGAGTCTTAAGGCAATAGTTATCTTTGCATTAGTGAGCTCTCTAATGCAAAACTCAACAGATAAAAATCAACTTGAAATTGAAGACATTGATAAATGTATTTCAATTATTGAATTATTGTTAGACGATACCGACCAACTTTTTGAGATGCCTGAAGAAAAAAGGGTTGCACTTATGAAAGCTGCAGGCTTGTTATCTAGACCGAGCAGAGAAGAGTTTCAAAGAAGGCGAAAAAGTGCTAAAAAGGCGGCAGAAAGAAAAAAACGAGAGCGTGAAAAACACGCCAGAAAAGAAACTGGAATTAGATCTGCTAGAGAGGCGGCCATATTTGTGGCCCCAAAATTCTTGGAAATGCCGCAGCAACAAGCTAAAGACATACCTGAGCTAGAATCTCCCAGAAACTGTTATGTGTGTAAAGCGGAATTCACTAAGCTCCATCATTTTTATGACAGCATGTGTTCTGACTGTGGTGACTTTAATTACGCCAAACGTTTTCAGACAGCAGATTTAAGAGGTCAAGTGGCTGTAGTTACTGGATCTAGATTAAAAATTGGATATCACATCACTTTGATTCTATTGCGATCAGGTGCAACAGTTGTGGCCACTACTCGATTTCCAGTTGACTCAGCTTTGCGCTTTTCAAAAGAAGAAGATTTCACCGATTGGGGTCACCGTTTACATATCCATGGTCTCGATTTAAGACACATTCCATCAGTAGAATTGTTTTGTGACTTCATTGAAAAAAAATACGACCGACTTGATATATTGATTAACAATGCAGCCCAAACGGTTAGACGTCCGGCAGGCTTTTTTAAACATTTGATGGATAAAGAAGAAATGCCAGTTTCTTCTCTTCCCAAATACGCACAAGATTTGTTAGCAGACCACGAACAATGCATTCAAGAAATTCAAGATGCAAGTGTAGCTTCACAAAACAACTCATTGGCCGTAAGTTGGCACGGCGTTGAGCCAGGGGTTGGCTTGAGAGCATCTGCTAAATTATCTCAAATTCCTTACAGCTTTGATCGTTCTTTAAAGGTTGAAGAAGTTTTTCCTGAAGGAGAATTAGATGCTGATTTGCAACAAGTTGATTTGAGAAAAACCAACAGTTGGCGCTTGAAACTTGGCGAAATAGAAACTCCTGAGATGATTGAAGTACAATTGGTCAATGCAATAGCTCCATTCGTACTTTGTAATCGATTATCCAATTTGATGAGGGCCGAAAATACCGGACAGAAGCACATTATTAATGTATCTGCAATGGAGGGGAAATTTCACAGGTTTAAGAAAATAGCGCGTCACCCTCACACCAATATGGCAAAAGCAGCATTGAACATGTTGACCCATACATCTGCAGCCGAATTTG
>JAUHXX010000180.1 GCA_030426825.1 Bacteroidia bacterium
ATGATTATCATGACATCAACTATTTTATTAACAACTCAGGCTCAGGTTTTAGTTTAAATGAAAATATTAGTGACTATGCTAACAGACCAACTAAGCTGAGATCAGGTTATTTAAACTCTGACACTCTTCCGGACTTAGTAACTGTATGCCATCCGTCCAATCCAGCAACAGGACCGAATACAATAGAATGGTTTAAAAACAGAATAACAGGCTCATTTGATGACGCAAAACTTGTTCCCACTACTGCTCAGGATGTATTTTATGCGGAAGGTGTAGATCTCAACAATGATGGATTGGAGGACATATTGTTTGCAACTTGGGAGTCGGGAAATGAATCAATTTTAGGATCTTTTTTCAATTTAGGAAATGGTTTATTTGGTCCGCAGAACATTATATCTGGGGACCACAACTTCGCGTATTTAGAACCCTTCGACTTAGAAAATGATGGGGACATAGATATTCTAAGCGGAGATTTTGGATCTCCCAATATTCTTCATAAAAACACTGGAGATGGTTTTTTTGAGCCTGGGGAAATAGTTTGGGGGTCTAGCACATGGACCACACTATTACTAGACGTAAACAATGACGGTTTTAAGGATATACTTTTTCCCGGACTTAGTACAAATGAACAACTTCAAATGAGACCAAATAATGGTGATGGCACATTTTCTTCAAATACGTATAACATTGGTACAATAATAAACCCAGCAGATGAATCAATGTCTATTGATGTAGACAATGATGGAGATCAAGATTTAATTATTTTCTCAGAAGACAGCTCAACCGTCTCATGGTATGAAAATCTGGGATGGTTTTTTGGATCGGAGCAAGTTATCAGCGACACAAACTTCTTGAACTGGCCGGCCGAACCAAAAGCATACGATATTAATCAGGATGGATTCGAAGACATCACTTTTAAGTTTTATGGATCTCAAGGTATCGGATGGATTAAAAATCTTGGGACAGGCACGTTCTCATTACCGCAAAAAATTGTTGAAGAACCATTCATTTTAGATGACTATGAACATTATTTGTTTACGGACCTCGACAACGATTCAGACCTTGATCTTTTAATAACTGAGCAAAGACACAATCAGAATGACATCATTTATTGGATAAAGAATGATGGGCTTGGAAATTTCTCAGACACAACTATCATTTTAAGTACAACGGAAAATTTAGCTTTTGCATCCACTTTCGACATGGACAATGACAATGACTACGATCTAATTTATGGTGCTGCTATACCCTCAGGAGGAGATCCAGAAATTATAAAGGTGGTTAAAAATAATTTGTTTAGCCAATCTAAAGTTTCTGGCAAGATATTTCTTGATCTAAACCAAAACCTCACTTTCGATTCTCTTGATAATAGTGGAAGCTATTTATCAATTGTTTCAAATCCAACAAGTGATTATTCATTTACAGACATCAACGGAAATTTTGAATTATATATTTCTGATTCTTTGGGCAGCTATATTATTAGCCCAGATTATATTCCTCATTGGACAATTATTACCGATTCTCTAAATTACACAATCAATATAGATACTGCAGTATCTGTATATGATTCACTTTTTTTTGGAGTTTATCCTGATTCTTTAATTTACGAAGTTAAAGGAGATTTGGTAGGTGCATTCGCGAGCTGTAGTCAAATTCGGAATTATTGGCTCTCAATTAAAAACACCGGCACTTTGATAAGTTCTGGTATTTATGAGCTAAAATTAGATGATAGTTTAGATTATGTTCACGGAACATTTCAAGAAGATTCAATTATAGCTAATACAATTTATTGGTCATTCGACTCTTTGTCTTACTTCGACATTTTACAAAATATTGTCCAAGTTCAAATGCCGGATTTCAATAGCTTTGGAGATACACTAATGAGTACATATAAAATTACCTTATTCGATTCTTTAGGATACCATTCGTATATTTTTGAGGATACTCTGTATCAGACTCTAACATGCTCTTATGACCCAAACGACAAAATCGTCAACCCTGCTGGAAATGATAGCTTGGGTTTTGTTCCGTTAAGCACGGATAAATTGAATTATACAATAAGATTCCAAAACACTGGTACTGATACGGCACATTCAGTAGTAATCACAGATCAATTAGACGATAATTTGAACTGGCTTACATTAAACCCTTTAAGCTCGAGTCATCCAGTTCAAATCTCTATTGAAAATAACGGTAAACTAAAACTCACCTATTCGAATATTGGCTTAGTGGATAGTACAACCAATGAACCTCAGAGTCATGGGTTTTTTAATTTTAATATTGAATTGCTACCTGGAGTTCCCAACAGCACGACAATTAGGAATGAAGCAAATATTTATTTTGATTTGAACCCTCCAATTTTAACGAATAAAACACATACCACGTTATTCGATTGTGACGACTTATTAGACCATGGGACTTTCGCTACGAATGGATGTAAAGATCAAATAAGTGTTTGTGAAATTCCGGATCTTGGTACTAACACTGAATATTTATGGATCTTTGATAATACCGATTCAGTATTTGGACATCACTGGCAATGGTTAGTCGATTCTGTAGGCACTTTTCAGTTAAAGTTGGAAATCAGTAATGGCCTTTGTCAATCTGATACGAGCTTTTGGTTAACCACAAATTTGACACCTGATTTAATCCTTAATTATGAAGACACTCTTTGTTTGAATTGGAATTCTGTAACCATACACTCGAACCTATCTCCAATAATTTTATCCGGCCAAGGGGTTAATGGAAATTCATTTATCCCAAGCTCAGCTGGGCAGGGCAATCACTCAATAGCAGTTCTGCATACTGATGCTAATGGGTGCATTGTACATGACACATTGAATTTTACGATAAATGATTGCCTGGGAGTAAATGAACAATCTCGCTTTGAAATGGCTATTTTTCCGAACCCATTCGACCAACAAACTATTGTTAGCTTCAATAAAAAACTCTCGGGTGAATATGACCTGCTTGTCTTTAATCCCTTAGGTGAACTGGTTTTTAAAGAAAAACAAATGCACGGCTATGAGTTTGTTCTAGATAGAAACAAAATTAGCCAAGGTGTATACTTTATTTCAATCCTCGATAGAGAAAATCAGAGGATAGTAGTAACGAAGAAATTAGTTTCAAATTAAAACCTAAATCCGAGTTGCCCCCCAACCCAACCTTGAATGCCTGCCACTGCATTTTGGTCTGAATAGAAGGGTTTAAAAGCTATATCTGATGAAAAAAGCCCTTCTGCATCTTTGAATTGCATAACGTTCATACTGATAGAAGGACCACCAAAAACTGTTATCCATTTAGCAAGCTGATAATCAAATGTGGTGGATAATTTATACAATTGTGCAAAACCGTTTGAATTGGATTCTTTAAAAACTAAGTCGCCAGTTAGATCTATGCTTAGCTTGGTTTTGTTAGCTAAATCAAAATAAGTTCCAAAGCCTAATCCTCCAGAATAGTACAATTGCTGTCCAAACCTCAAGCCAAAATGATACGAATTATAGAGTCTTTTAGAACCCGTTTTAAAGGTCAAGTTAACTGGGAATATCTCATTTGCGGACAATTCTGTTTTGTGATAACCCTCACGTACAAAATTAAATAAACCTAAAGCAATACCCGTGCTTGATTTGCTGCAATTAATTAATCCCAATTGAAATCCACTATTGACTTTAGCACGATTGAATATTCCACTAATTTGCACACCCTTACTCGAATCTGCTATATTAGCTATTCCGGAGATTTGGGCGTAATTAGTACCGTGTAAGGCAAAATTAACAATACCCGAACCTTGAATTCCAATTAAAGTATCAAAAACGGTATTTGAAATTCCAGCAACCTGAATTCCTCTTGAACTTTTGTATGCGATATTGCTTATTCCACTCAAATCGGCCCCTTACGATTGAAGAAATGCCGCTTGCCTGTACACCATAAAAATCCCTTTTTACAATGCCGCTAATACCAGATACTTGTGCTCCATTAAAATTGCCCTGAATAAGGCTAGCAATTCCAGCGACTTGCCCTCCGGTCACATCCCCTCCAACTAAATTAGAAATTCCAGCAATTTGAGCACCCCAAACATCTCCTTTGGTCATATTCAAAATCCCTCCTACTTCAACCCCTCTAACGCCATTAGAGTATCCAGCTAGAATGTTTAATGAGACCCGGTTTGTTATTAAACCGTTTGTACTAAGGTTCGAACCGATCCCGACTGATGGTACAAGTGAAATCTGTGCCAACCTTATTTCTTCAATTCCATCTAAATTCTCAGAATGAATATATGTGTCTTCAGAGATTAGAGCTCCGGACAAGGCCCTTTCTTCTATTGGCACTTGAACTTTTTCAACAGTTGCAGGCTCAATTTTACTTACTTCTTTTAAAATAGGTGCGAGTGAAATGTTATTTTGAAGATTATCAGGATTATCGGCAGCAATTACAATAACAACAGCCTCATAGTCTTTCTTTTTAAAATACAAACTCCTCACCCGCTCTTCTTTCGGGATAATCAATTCGTAAAACCCGTTTTCGTCCGATTTAGATGCAAATCTGGCTTCAACATCATAAACACTTGCATTTACCAGCGGTTTTCCGGTTCTTTTGTCGAAAATTTTACCAGTAAAAATGTAATTGTCTCTGTCTTTTTTTCTTTCCTTTATGGCCTCTCTAGATTCATTTTGAAGTAAAACTATATGGCTTCCAACTTCCTTAAATCTAATTGTTCCGTCAAAAATCAAGGATAATCCATAACGGATAGTTTTCTCTTTAACACTCAGACTTACAATTTTATTTTCATCTACCAAATCAGGGTCATATGAAAACTTAACTTGTCCTTTTTCTTCGATAACGTTCAAGATTTTTTTTACCGCGGTTTTTTGGATATCAATAGTTATCACCCTATCTAAAAGCAAAAATTTTGCATCTCCCATATGAGCGCAAAACAGTATAAAAAATAAGAGTGTGTATTTTTTAATCACAGGACAAAGTGTACTTCTGGTCAGATTTATTTACTGTTAAATGATGCATAGATGCAATAACATTCAGTATTTCATCAATTGATTCGTGTTGATGTTTTGAAACGACTTGGGAACTACTTTTTTCGGGACAGGACAACAAAACCTCAACATTAAAAACTTGTTCTAAAATCTCCAAAGTTGAAGCCAGGGAAATATGATCAAAATTCAATTCTTGAGTTTTCCAATATAACGTTCTTAACTCTTCGTTTTCAACTATGATTTTTGATACTTTTCCGGTTTTGTTATTCATCACTCCTTTTTCTCCCGCCTCTAAAATAACTTGGTCCGCATCTGAGCCGAATTCAACCTTACCTGTCTTAACATAAACCTCAGTTATGGTGTCCTCTTCATTTGCGTTGATATTAAATGAAGTTCCCAAAACTTTGACATAAAAATCATTGTGAAGATCAATCACAAATGGCTTTTGCTCGTTTCGTTCAACATCAAAAAAGGCCTCACCTGTTAATTTTACTCTGCGTTCATTATCTCCAAATTTATCAGGGTATGACAGCATTGAGTTTTTGTTAAGACTTACGGTCGTCCCATCTGATAATCGATCCTCGAGAATCTTATTATCAGCGGTTAGCTCTATCTGATTAACGGACTCATTATTTAAGAAGTTAATAAGTGTCACTGCGCCAAAAAGCAAAATGATCACTGCCGCCGCTGAAAAAACTATTCTTTTATAATTTGTTTTAAGTTGAATTTCTTTCAGTTGAGTTTGTTGATTTATTTGACTCAATACTTTGTTGAGGGCTTTATCAGTATCAACTGAAACTGGCTGAGGTTTCACCTCTTTTGCAGCAAGCCATATGGATTTAATTCTCTCATATTCATCTGTATTTTCTTGAGACAATCCTATCCAATGATCTACCATAGCTTTATCTTCATGGCTTAGTTCGCCATTGATGTAAGCCATTATGGTGGCTTCATTGAATTCTATGTAGTTCTTATCAGACATCTTCCTTTTTTATGACAATTAACTTTCCAAATACCCCTATCTGATCAGAAAAAAAATGAACAGCAACAAGCTGATTGCGTACTCAGCAAGTTCAGACTTTAAAAATTTTAACGCACTCCCCATCTGGTTTTCTACTGTTTTTATGCTAAGATTTAATTTTTCAGCTATCTCTTTATATTTTAACCCTTCATATCTGCTTAGAATAAAAATTCTTTTTCGGCCTTCAGGTAATTTATCAATGGCTGATTTAATTTTTTCTGTAAGTTCATCTGCTGAGCTATCAACCTCATTTCTCGATTCCTCGTATTCCATCTCTCTTTTGTTATGTTCTTTGTAAGCTTCTTTTATCTTCAGATGTTTTAACTGATTCAAACAATTGTTCCTAACAGATGTATACAGGTAAGCGGCAAATGATTGCTTTACCTCTATGGCCATTCTGCCCTCCCAAAACTTTACGAACACGGCTTGAACCGTTTCTTCAGCAGCATCCAGGTCAGCCAAATACTGATTTGCAACTGCACATAATTTCTCATACTCAGATTTGAACAATTCTTCAAACTGATTAATTGATATGGGTTCTTGTAACAGATTCACTTATGCAAAGATAAATATTGTGGGAGGACGAACATCCTCCCACTTTATATTAGTATTTTTTAATCGAACCAGATCCGGAAATATTAGAATCAATTGAAGGATTTCCTTTATACCTTACTTCTCCAGAACCTGAAATCCTTGCGTTTATAGAATTCACAACATTGACCTCACAATTACCAGAACCCGAGATATTAATTTTAGATTCCAAAGTAGGCATCTCAAACCCTTTAAAACAACCTGAACCAGAAATATCGATAGTTTGCTTATCAGAAGTTCCAGTACCCATCAAATAAATTTCGCCGGATCCAGAAATGTCTGCAGAGAAATCTTGACAGGCTAAACTATCAAATTCTAGTTCTCCTGATCCTGATATATTCACATCCAAACTAGAACAATTAAATTGTCTCAAAGAATAAACTGTACCTGTTCCAGAAATAGATAATTTACTGAGGTCTGGAGCCGTTACATAAACTTCTACGTCACTATCTCCCTTTAAACACTTTTTGTTCTTTAGTGAGATGCTTAATCGATTTCCTTTAACTTTTGTCTGTATGATATCCTGTAAATTTTCACTGGCATGCACTTCAACGCTATATTCGTTAGATTGCTGAAAGTACACATCTGCATCCATGGATAAATCAATCGAAGAAAAATTTGATACATCTCTTGTTTCTATTACTTGATCTCCAGTTGCGCTATAACAGAATACTCCTCCTTTTTTTTTGCATGAGGTTAACATTAACACTGCTGAAGCAAAAATTAATAGCCATTTTGTTGTTTTCATTTTTGTCATTTTTAGTTACTTTTATTCAATGACAATTAAGAATTAACTTACCCCTACTTAGTTCAAAAAAAAAGGAGAACCAGTTGGCTCTCCTTTAGAATTATGATGTAAAAATATAATTACTCAATAATGATCTTCTTGATTATACGACTTTCGTTATCAGAAAGTTGAACAAAGTAAGTTCCCTTTTCAGCATTTAATTTAAAAATACTGTTAGTGGTAATATTATTTTCTGAGTAAACCAATTTTCCAGCAATATCTGTTACCATTAAATCATAAGCTGAATTATCCTCCCATTGAATGGCGATTTGTCCGTTTGAAGGATTAGGATATACAGCAAAATCAAAAGTAGAATTGGAAGTTATATTTGTGTAATCTGTAATATCCTCCAGTTTCAAATCATCCACGAAATAATTCGATTGCTCATTATTTGGTCCGTAAGCGTAATAATTCACGCCACCCCATCTTTTAAAGGTTTCAGTACCAGTC
>JAUHXX010000181.1 GCA_030426825.1 Bacteroidia bacterium
TCAATTCGGCGGAGAGTATGGTAAAAAATATAAGAGTAAGAATTTTAAAGACTTGGTTTTAAAAATTGTTGACATGCCACTCGCTGCACAAAAATCGGAGTTGATTAAAGAATTCGAAACATGGAGTGCAGGATACGAGCAATTAGATGATGTTTGCGTAATAGGAATCGAAATATAGATTGAAGATTGCTATGGAGCAGTTTATCCTGAGCAGTTCTCCTTGAGATGTCGAGGAGTAGTCGAAGGGTAATAGGAATCGAAATATAAAATTCTCTTAACCTGAAGCGCTAAATATTCACTATTTTTGTGTTTCAGTTTAATATCCTATGAAGCATTTATTCTTAAGCATTTCAGCGATTATTTTATTAACCTCATGTGGTTCTGAGCAATCCGAAGAATCAAATACAAATACTGACCAAGATTCAGTGCAGGTAGAAGAAATTGAAGTAGATACAACTCCTTTATTTGAGTCTATTACAACTGAGTTTAACGAAACAGATTTAAAACTTCCTGAAGGGTTCAGTTATAAAGTGCTGTTTTCAGAATCTAGAGATCTTGTTACTAGAGCTGACGGAGAAAAGTTTCCTGCAAAAGGCAAACATGATTTATCAGTGTTTATTCCAGATGATGAATTTCCTGAAAAAAAAGGAATCCTTTATATCTCACATGAAACTAGTGAGGCGCATCCTGACCTAGGAGATGGAGGAGGTGCAACCGTTTTTGATCTTGAATTAACTGAGAATGGATGGGAAGTGACAAGTGAATTCCATCACATTGATTTTAGTTCAGTAGGGTTTACTGATCGGAATTGCGGTGGATCATTAGCGCCCAATGGTAATGTCCTAACGTGCGAAGAAACTTGGGGATACAACAATGAATATTTCACCAAGAAGGGATTGAAAGATCGAGATTTTGGAAATGGTAGACCAATGTGGCAGAATATGGGCTATGTAGTTGAAGTTGATCCAAGAGAAAGAAAAGTCGTGAAAAGACACATGAGCATGGGTAAATTGGTGCATGAAGATGTTCACATAACTCCAGATGGAATGACTGCTTATATTACAGATGATTACAGTCCAGGTGTATTTATGAAATTAGAGATGACTGAAGCCAATAATTTTAGTTCTGGTCAATTATCAGCATACAAACAATCTGAAGATGGAGAATCAGGCGAATGGTTAGCAATCCCTATGGATACGACTTCTTTAGTGAATTGTAGAAAGATTGCAGTAGAAATGGGGGCAACACTGATTATCAGACACGAATGGCTTGAAGAAATTAACGGAGATTTATTCATCTGTGAAACAGGAGAGGATTATTTCAATTGGGATCAGTCTATAGCTGCTGGAGGTTCCGTCCCTAATTGGGTGAATAATGGTTTAATCAATGAAGAAGGGAAATATGATGATGTCTACGGACGAATTTTGAAATTTGATCCTGAAACAAATAAAATGTCATCATACCTCGAAGGAGGTGTGTTTTCAGACTCAAGTGGAGTCTTCTCTAATCCAGATTGCAATACATCAGTGACCCTTAACGGAAAAACTTATTTAGTAATGAGTGAGGATATTAACTGGTGCGATAGAGGCAGAGTGAGTAAAGAAGCAGAAATTGCGAAAGCATTTTATAATGAAGTTTATTTTTTAGATATGTCTATTGAAAATCCTACAGTAGATGATCTATTAAGGTTTGCAGTAGCACCAGTTGGTGCAGAAACTACGGGGGTTATTTTCCTACCCAATGGGGATATGATCATGAATGTTCAACATCCAAAAGCTTCTAATCCGGCGCCTTTTAATAAATCATGTACAGTTTTGATTGAGGGATTCCGTAAGTCTTAAGCTAATATGGCATTTTTAGAAATACAAAATGTATCGATCGCCTATGACTCGAAAACCGTTGTTAAAAATGTGGGTTTCACCGTTGAAAGAGGTGAGATAATTGTACTTCTAGGTGCTTCTGGAGATGGGAAAACATCTTTACTAAAGGGTATCGGGGGATTTCTTCCCTTAAAAACCGGTAAAATTAATTTGGAAGGTAATGGGTTAAAAGATGCGTCCGAAAAACTTATTCCCGGTCATGAGAAAATTAGATTGGTGAATCAAGACTTTAATTTGGATGATCATCACACAGTTGAAGAAAATATCCGATTAAAGTTATTAGCTTTCAACAAGGAATATCAGCTAGCGAGGATCAAAACACTGTTGAATCTGACCGGATTGAATGAGGTTAAAGATCAAAAGGCCATTTTATTGTCTGGTGGACAGAAGCAACGTTTAGCAATTGCTCGAGCCTTAGCAGATGAGCCTGAAGTTTTGTTGTTAGATGAGCCCTTTAACCAATTAGATTTTCAAACCAAATCCAGAATTTCAAAACACATCAAAGCTTATTTGAAAGAACATGAGATAGCTGCAATTATGGTGACCCATAACGGTGTTGAAGCAATTGAATGGGGTGATAAAGTGGTGTATTTACAGAAGGGTAAAGTGAAGCGGATGGATGCACCCATGAATTTTTTTGAGAAACCCCAAAGTCTAATAGAGGCCAGCTTTTTCGGTAAAGTAAATTGCTTGGACTTGGATGGAGAAAAGCATTATTTCAGACCGAGTTTTTTTTCAGATGTTACCTCAAGACTATTTAATCAAAAAATTAAAGCAAACTGTGTTTCAAAAGAATTTTTAGGATGGTATTCGGCTTACACCTTTTCTTATGAAGGGCAAAGCTTTGAGCTGAACTCAACAAGCGACATTTCTGAGTTGAAGGAAATTTATTTGAAAACATTTCAATTAAATGCTTAAAAAATCATCTTTTTGTTTTATATTTGACTAATTATTAATCAATTTGAACTTTGGTAGAGGGCTAATTTGATTGAACATGATTGGAGATAATCTAAAATTATTGAGAAAAAGACGTAAAGTCTCTCAAGAGGAAATTGCACAAGAATTGGGTTTAACCCGCTCGTCATACAGTGGCTATGAAAATGGAGTTGCTGAACCAAACCTTTCAACTTTAATAAAATTTAGTGCTTATTATAATTTGTCTTTAGATAAGCTAATTAAGCGCGACTTGACTAAGATTTCTGAGCTCGAATGGGATAAAATCGATAAGGGAATTGATGTTGATGTAGAAGGAAAGAATGTTCGAATCATTGCAATGACTGTAGATGGTGACAACAATGATAATATCGAATTGGTATCAGAAAAAGCACGAGCTGGATATACAACGGGTTTTTCTGATCCAGAGTTCATTTCGGTGTTACCTACCTTTCAATTGCCCTTTCTAAAGAAAGATCGTAAATACAGAACTTTTCCAATCAAAGGAGATTCTATGCCTCCAGTTTCAGATGGATCTTATGTAGTTGGTGAATACGTAGACAATTGGAGTAATATTAAAGATGGATATCCGCACATTGTTGTGACCTTAGATGATGGAATAGTTTTTAAGAATGTCTATAAACGACTATCAGATAATCAGTCTTTTCAGCTTTGCAGTACAAATCCAGCATATGAACCTTATGAAGTTCATGCTAACAATATTGTAGAAATCTGGAAATTCGTCAACTATATTTCTAGCGATATGCCTACACAAGAATTTCAAGAAAGCGAATTAACTGCAGCAATTTTAGATCTTCAAAAAGATGTCAAACATCTTAAAAATGTTTACGTGCCGAGAAAATCATAATTAAATAACAGAAATCCAGGTATTAGTATTTCAGGTTTTGATAAATCTGATATCTTTAAGACTATGTTCAGGATACTCTGTTTCTTGTCTTTATTAAATTTTGTCGTTTTCGGATATGCACAATCCGAGAAACTGGCGAATTTCAAACATTTTAAGTGTTCTGATTTCGGAGTAGATAAGTTGATTTATCAAAATTGGGATTCAGATGGGAATTTTTGGGCGGTATCCTCAGAAGGTTTGCTAAGACACAATGGCGTAAGAAAAAAAATATTCCCTTATGATTCTACGGCAACTGAATCTATTTATTTGGTGAGCCCTAACATTCAAAATTTCATGGAAACCAAAACAGATGAATTTTGGATAACATACTCCGATACCAACTTGATCACCCAGATTAATGCTCAAACAGAGAGATTCATTCATCATAGAATTGACAGTTTAAATACCAACGGAGAATTGACTGCCCTTGGCGTAGAAGTTGAATTAGATAAAAATGGGAATTATTGGCTAGTAACATGGAACAAAGGTTTGATGAAACTAGACTTGGAAAGCGAAACCCAAGAGATTTTTGAATTCGGTTTTAAAGATGGTGAAAACCCTCGCAAATGTAGAATGAAGGACCTTTATCAGTTAGAATCTGGAGAGTTTTTGGTCACCTTCTTTAATGAAGCAGCGCGTAAAAAAAGTTTTCCGGTCATTTTTAATCCGGATACCAAAAACTATTCAAGACTAGATATTGAATCATATATCAGCCATCATGATGAATTATTGAGAAAGCAAATAAAAGTGGCTATATCAATTGTCCATTTTGTAGAGGTAGATATGAATGGCAATTATTGGTTTGGGACTTACAGTGGTCTACTTTTTATGGACAACGAAAAACACACCTTAGAAAGAGTAAGTACTGAAGGAGTTGATAAAGCCGTTCAAAATCAGGCCAATGCTGGAAGTGGAATATTAATCGGTGATGAATTATGGGTAGCAACTCCTAATCTCGGAGTTCTTGTAGTCAATATTAATACGCGCCAAATAACAGTTTTAAAAAATAACCCAAAAAACACAAGTAGTCTGACGGATAATCAAGTGAGCAGTGTTTCAGTGGACCCACAAAGTAACATTTGGGTATGTAATGGCCCATCAAACTTAAGCGTTTACGTACCATTTGTTCACAATTTCAAAATAATGTATTGGAGTGATATGGAGCTAGCCTTTACCAACAGTTCTGTGCAAAAAATACCAGTTAGTCAAATTGTAGTTAAGAATTCACGTCAAATTTATATTGGTTCAAAACCGGGTATTGACGTTTATGACGGAAATAGTCTAAAAGTCACTGAAAGTTATCACTTTGAAAGTTTTGAAGGTGACTATAAAAAGCGAAGGGGGGTTGAGAATTTTAAAGTGACGAAAGATAAAATTTATTTAACTCTAGATGGAAAGCCTCATACTTATAATCTAAAGACAAAAAAACTACAAAAACACAAGCAAGGAGGTAGGTATATTGCTTTTAGACATGATTCTTCTATGACTGATTACTACTCTCAGTCGCCTACTTGGTATGGTGCTAGTATTTGGGATATGAAAGATCCCAATAACACCAGAGAAATGATTCGGTTTCCAAAAGGTATCGATATCAATGAAACCTTTTCGTTTGTTACTCCAAAAGGAAATTGGATCAATTCTGAGGCAAAAGGTCGATTTTTATTGATTAAACCAAATGATTCTATTTACCATTTGTTCAGCCCATCTCAATCAGAAAGTTATTTTCCGGATAGTACTGTTAAATGTGTTTATGTTGAAAAGGGGAGAGACATACTCATTGGTACGGGTTCTGGTCTGTACGAATTTAATGAAGAGACTTGGGAATATAATAACATCTCTGAAGATATTGGATTGAATAATGATGTGGTGAATTCAATTGTTAAGGATGAAACTGGGAGGTATTGGATGGCACTGAACACGGACATATTGTGTTGGAACAGAGAAGAGAATACAACCACAAGATATGGAGCAAAGGTGGGATTCAATGCATCTAAATTTTTACCAGCTATAGGACAAAGAGATGAGTTGGGAAATATATATTTCGTATCCATGTTCGGAATAATCAGATTTCACCCGGACCAAGTTAAGCTACCACGGCATCCAATTTTTGTTCAACTTGATCAGCTTACTGTTAATGATGAATCTGTAAGTGAAAAAGATTTAGCTGAATTTCTAAAAGGAGGTTTTGAATTTAAATACGATCAAAATTTCCTAGAATTTGAATTTTTTACGAATCAGGTATTTGAATTAACGCCCCATCAATACGAGTATAAATTAGAAGGCCTAAATAGTCAATGGATTGATAATGGTGCAAACAATAGTGTCAGATTTGACAATTTGCAGGATGGTGACTATATCTTAAAATTTAAGGTGACGAACGCTTACGGAACCAGCAGCGAGGTGTTTGAAGTGCCATTTACAATTGCAAAACCGTTTTGGCAAACATGGTGGTTTATTATGTTGATTTCACTTTGTGGAATAGGCTTGATTTACCTCCTGGTCAAAGGAAGAATGAAGGCTTTGAAAAAACGTTCAGAATTATTAGAACAAACCGTAACTGAAAGA
This sequence comes from Bacteroidia bacterium, assembly GCA_030426825.1. GTDB lineage: Bacteria > Bacteroidota > Bacteroidia > Flavobacteriales_D > Crocinitomicaceae > Paracrocinitomix. The sequence continues at coordinate 6,286 of JAUHXX010000181.1, forward strand.
ACTGCAGAAGTTGTAGAGCAAAAGAAAGAGGCCGAAAAGCAAAAGGAAGAAGCAGAGCATCAGAAAGAAATTGTTGAAGAAAAGCAAAAAGAAATTAAAGACAGTATTACTTATGCGAAAAGAATTCAAGATGCCATTCTGCCTTCTGATGAATTGATTCAACATCATCTTCCGAATTCTTTTGTGATGTATCGTCCAAAGGATATTGTTGCGGGAGATTTTTATTGGTTGGAACCTTTGTCAGATGACGAAGTGGTATTTGCAGCAGCTGATTGCACAGGGCATGGTGTTCCTGGAGCAATGGTAAGTGTGGTTTGTAACAATGCTTTGAATCGAACAGTACGCGAGTTTGGAATAAGTGAACCCGGAAAATTGCTTGATAAAACAAGGGATTTGGTGATAGAACAATTTGAGCAAAGCGCCAATCTTAGCTTGGATTCTGAAGGTCAAACAATCAAAGATGGTATGGATATCGCCGTATGCAAATTGAATAAAAAGTCACAAGTCCTTCATTATTCAGGAGCAAATAACCCTCTATGGATTATCCGAGACAACGAACTGATAGAAACAAAAGGAGATAAACAGCCAGTTGGAAAATTTGAACCTTCTAATAAATTCACCAATCACGAAATAGAAATGAATTCGGGTGATTTGGTTTATATTTTTTCTGATGGATATGCGGATCAGTTTGGTGGGGAGAAAGGAAAAAAATTCAAATCATCTTCATTGAAAAAATTATTAATAAGCATTCATCAGCTCCCATTGTCAGAACAATTAGCAGCACTAGAAACGAATTTTGATCAGTGGAAAGGAACCTTTGAGCAATTAGATGATGTTTGCGTGATAGGATTTAAAATATAAATTTGAAATTCCTATCTAAGCAGTTTATCCTGACCTCGTGCGCTAAAGCTACAGAGGTGGCGCAGCGAAGTCGAAGGGTGATAGGATTTAAAATAAAATAAGTAACAGTATGAGTTTCGATTATAAAAAATATAAGGGTATTCCTAAGATTTCAAGTATCGTAGTCTTGATCGCCTTTTTTCTCCCCTTCTTTTTAATAAAATGTAATGGTCAGACATTGGCTTCGATTAATGGAGTTAAACTTTGTGTGGGAACAGAAGTGGCACCAGCAGGAAATAGTAGTTCAGCAGAATCTGAAATAATTACACCAAAACCTTTTGCTTCAATCGGATTATTGGCTGCCATAGGAGGTGTCGTTCTAGCCTTTCTTAAGTTCGAGAAACGGACCTTGATTCAAGTTATCACAGCAAGTCTAGGATTGCTTAGTTTATTAATTCTAAATGTAAATATGAAATTGGCGCTTGGCAATTCTGCATCCTCCCAAAAAATGATAACCATTGAGATGGGAATGGGCTATTATTTGGCCTTTTTAGGTTTTCTGGCAACGCTTGTGTACTGTATTATGGAATTGAAAGGAGATAAACAGTTGGCGGTTCCAATTGTTGATGAAGAACTAGTAGATGATGAATAAAAAAAAGGGAGCTAGTTTAGCTCCCTTTTCT
>JAUHXX010000182.1 GCA_030426825.1 Bacteroidia bacterium
ATCCAATTACACAGACCTCAGCAATTTGCGGATGCTGGTGCATCAGGGTTTCAACTTCGGCCGGCCAAACCTTGAAACCACTTGCGTTTATCATGCGTTTCACCCGGTCCACCATGTAGAAAAATGAGGGCAGGATGCTCAGGGTTTCCGAATGACTTGGAATACAATTCGGCGCTAAAGGCATTGATGCAGATGAGAAGCAATAGGAGAGTGCTGAGGTATTTCATAGAGTTGTTGAGTTAATAATCGGATATTTATTTTTCATGGATATCCTGCTTCCGCGAATCCAACTCGTACAGGTTTCCAATTCTCAAACCAAACACCTACACCATAGTTTTCATCCCATTTGCATTCACAGCTCAATCCAAAACTTCCAATATCCCAATTATCCGAATCTGGAATACATAAACTAAAAGGAGGCAATAAATAATTAATAAAATCTATTGAGGAATCCAATCTAGGACAGTCTTTTTGAAGATCATCAAATTGTTTTTGGGTGATCGCCCCTTTTGATATCATTTGTGGAAGAGTCTCATGAATATGATTCTGACCGTCAACATAGAACTTATGCATTTGTTCGATAACATCTTGAATGATGGATTCTGTAAGATTAGCCTCAATTTGTTCTAGCACCTTTAATTGAATAGGTCCTAATTCTTCCCCGTCATTAAACAGTTCAAAAGGTTCAGGAAACAGTGCGATATGACAATGCATAAATTTTATTCTAAAGTCTTGGAGCTGGTCGACTCCAATTGGCCAAGTGTTGTACTATTCCAGCGTAGTAATCTAGAGACATTTTTTCAATCAGTACTATAAATTTTTTAGTAGAACCAAATCCAGCACCGAAATTTAGCATATAAACAATGTTGAAACCTTGAATTTCCTTTCCTTTCGATTCTTCAATAAGTCGATCAAATTCATGAAGTTTAACCGTAATGTGCTCCCTGGCGTGTTTTATATTCGCTTCAATAAGTATATTTTTCTCAATTTGAGTAAAAACGATTTCATTTTTCTTTTTAGCGGCTTCAAGTTGTTTACCAATCCATGTTATCCTTGCACTTGTACCTTTATCCAAAGGTGGATTAACTTTGACCGACATCCCAACTGACTTTACTTCGAAATCAACATTGATTTTAATATCTGAAACAGAATTTTTCACACTAAGATTTCCCGTGAGAATTTGGTTTTTTATGACATTCCGAATGTCTTCTTTTAAACTTTGAGGCCCTCTTTTTGTTGATTTTACATATACGCCGAGCTTTCTTGAAAGCAACAATGCCATGTCTTTTTCTTCTTCATACCAACTTAATATAGCCTCTTCTATAAATTTGTCAGCTACTTTTAAGGGAACTCTGGCAAGAATTTTTTCTACTAATTCTTTCCAGCCAGGTTTCATCATATTGTATCCGCTCACTCCCGAACTAGGGTTTTCAAGATAAAACAACACTTCTTTCATGATTTCCACTTGGTCGTCATCTTGAATATTATGTTCGTTTTTAAAGAGTAATAGCTGCCCTTTAGTAATAAGGTAAGTCCAAGAAAAATGATATAATAAAAAGTTTTTCGGAGTTTTTATGCTGATCGGTGAGTGTGTTGGGTCAGCAACGAATTCGTTAGATACAGTCACCATGGTATTGATACCAATTTTTTTGCAAATGTTGATGTACTTTTCAATTTGGGCACTATCAATGTTGTTACTTTTATTTTTCATTTCAAAGGCAACCGCCTCTTTAATAACACCTTTAGAAACAACGAAAATTAAACCGTCAATTCTACAGTTTGGGTCTATATCATTAAAACTTACCTCAGTAAAATAGTATGCGTTTCCACCTCTGCTTAATTTGACTTCTTTAAAAATACTATCTCGATATTCTTTGACAAGTTTTACAGTGCTTAAAAAGATGGATGTCAGTGCTCCCTCATCTCCAGTTTTTAAAATTGGAATTAATCTCGCCTCTTGAGCTTTAATTTGACCACTTTCTTTAAATGCAAAGAAATCTTCAACTTTAAGCCCTATTAATTTTGAGAATTTTTTTTGAATCATAATATTGGGTTTCTGTGATTCAATATAATAACAATCTGTAAAATAGGTGTTGAGCTGGAAAGAAGAGAATTCAATTCTTTAGATAATTTCTTATTTTTTCAAACACCATAAATTTGTAAGGAGTTGTTGACTTATGACCAGTTGTAGAGTCCTTAAATATGTAGTTAAAGGGCGCTTGTAGTTTTACAATTGCGTTTTCTTTTGAACATAATGTTTCGATTATGGTCGTGCATTTATCTCCAGTATCTTGATTGCAAATAACTATTTCTGCTCCAGGTTTTGCTTCAGTCAACAGTGATTTTAGAAAATTGATTTCGGCTTCTCGATCTTTTTTTGTGAAATGGAACATACTGTCCAAAATGAAATAGTCAAAATCATTTAAACCATCCAGTTGGAACATATCACCTATCATACCAGTTACGGTTAATCCTTCTTGAAGAGCAGCTGAAGTTAATTGGTCAATTCCAGTTTTTGAATGATCCACCCCTGTTACATTAAACCCTATTCGTCCCAAGGCAAGTGCATTTCGACCTTGACCACAGCCAATATCCAAAACCTTTGCTTTAGTATCTTTTGATTGAAAGTAATCGATTAGTTCTTTACTCGGTTCTCCAAAAAGATTTTCTGTTTGATAATAGTGGTCGTATTGGTTGGTCAAGGTATAAGGGATCTTTGTTTCTTAGTTAAAGTTATTCAATTATTATATTCAGAGCGAAAATAGAATTGCTCAATTAATTCTTTTAAACTCTTGCCTCCTAATCACGTATCCCCATTACACAGACGGCGCCACTTATTCGTTCTTTTCAGAACGAATGTCGTCCTTCCCGAGCAATGCTCGGTCTCATCATCAATTTGTTTACCTCGACAAGCTCGGCATAAACTACTCACAAATTGATCGGTGCTTTTATAGAACGATACTAATAAACTAGAAGCGTATTCCCATCACGCAGACATCATCAATTTGTTCGTATTCCCCACGCCAAGTTTCAAACTCATGATCGAGTTTTTCCATCTGTTCATCAGGTTCATTCCCACTCACTTTAATAAGTAGTTTTCTGAAATTTAAGACCTTAAACTTCTTTCTATCTTCTCCTCCGAATTGGTCGTAGAATCCATCAGTTGATAGGTAAATTTGGTCTCCTTTATTGAGCGATAAAGCCGTTGTTGTAAATGGTTTATCAATGAAATGCTTTCCTACAGGTTGTCGATCTGCTTTTACTTCTTCTAATTCATCTGCATTTTTTCGAATAACCAGTAGGGCATTGTTGGCTCCTGCCATTTTTATTGATGCACCTCCATTAGCATCTGGTTTTATCACACACAAACAAATATCCATACCATCTCTTACGTCATCCTCAGATTTTTCAAATTCTTCAATCACCATTTTTTTAGTAGCGTCAAGAATTTCGCCTGGTTCTGTTAATTTTAATTCACGTACACTTCTGTTAAGCGCACTATGGCATATTACGGATACCATGGCTCCAGGCACACCATGACCCGTGCAATCTGCAGCAGCAACAAAAATCAGATCGTCTTTCTTTTCGAGCCAATAAAAATCTCCCGCTACAATATCCTTTGGTTTATAAAGAATAAAACTCTCTGGAAAAACTGACTTAAACAATTTCATAGGAGGCAGAATTGCCGTTTGAATTCGCTTCGCATAATTAATGGAATCCACAATTTCCTTTTGCTTAGATTCTAGCGCTTCTTTTTGAGATTCAACCTGGTCTTTTTGAAAATGAAGCTCTTCTTTTTGCTTGAGAATGATGCGGTTTTGTTTTCTTGAGGTTTGGAATCTTTTATAAATGAGGATGATAAATCCAACAAGAAACAATAAGCCTATAACCAATCCGAACTGGGATAACCTGGCTGCTTTTAACTCAGCCTTTCTCTGATCTGATTCAGCTTGGTGCAATAAAATTTCTTTAGCGTGAGTGACACTGTCCTGTGCAATCCGCTGATCCATTTTATAGTTGTTTTCCAGTTGAAATACTTTTCGCAAGTTGTTTTCATTTAGAATAGAATCTTTGACCTCAGTGTATCTTTTGAAGTTTTCTAAGGACAAGGCGTATTTACCGGTTTTTTCATAAACTACACTTTGCAATTGATAATATTCTGACAAGAGATCTAGCGCACCAATTTTCTTGCAGTAGTCGCCAGCCTCATCTAAATAGAATTGTGCTTTAGAATAAAGCGATTGATCTTTATAGACACCTCCCAAATAAATACATGTATGTGCATAAGTGTAATGATTTTCATTCTCTAAAGAATAGTTCAACGCCTTTTCAAAAAAATCTATCGCCTGTTGATATTCTTCGCGTTTTTGATGAATGAGGGCCATGTTATTGAAGTTGTAAATCAGGCCTTCTGTGCTTCCGAGTTCCTGATGCATTTTCGCGGCACGGTTAAAGTATTCATAAGCCAAATCATATTGCTCCAATTTATCATAGGCCACTCCGATATTTCCTAAATTGATGGCGATTGAGCGTTCGTGCCCTAATTCTTCGTTTAATGACAATGCTAATTGAAAATACTCAAGGGCACTTTCAAATTCTCCCATTTCTTTAAAGAGAATTCCGGCATTGCCAGTACTTGAGGCTACTCCTTTTTTATCACCTCGAGTTTCATTGATTTTTATGCCTTTGAGGCAGTACTCCAATGATCGTGGAAAGGCACCTAACATGTAATGTGTTCGTGCCACTTCATCAAACAACTTCGATAAAATATCTAAGTCTTGAATGATAAAGGCGGCGTCAATGGCTGCTTCAAAATAACCCACAGCCAATAATAAACTGTCTTGTTTTTGAGCAACATGCGCCTGGTATTTAAAGTTAAGGGCTAAGGATTTTTGAAGGTCAAATGCGTAAGTAGGGCGATTTTTTTTATCTAGTTCTTCATTAATCGCGGCATTGATATTGATCAATTCGCTCTTACCCAGATCAACTTCTCCGGCAAGTACTTTGTTGTAAGCCAATTCATTTTCTGCACATAAATTCAATTCAGATGTTAATGCCTGATCAGAATGACTTAAACCTTCTTGATGAAAATAAATTGATGAGTCGATTTGCTCTGATCGGTATTGATTGCCGATTTCAATGAAGAGATCGAATTTCTTTTTCGCATCTTTTTCTGAGTCCAACTGATTTTTTAGTGAATCAATTTGACTATAAGTCTGTGTGCAACAGAAAACAAGGGCAAGTGGTAATACTATCGTTTTTAACATTCGGGCAATTGGACTTGTCAAAAGATAGAAATTATTTTTGATACGGGTTTAAATTGATGCAAAAAGAACAATGCTAATTTGAATCCATATGCTGATTTTAGTTCAATCTTTACCAACCTAAAAAGAGGCAAAAAAAAACCAGCCGAGCGGCTGGTTTTCAATAGTTGACTTTGTCTATTTCTTGACGAATTTTTTGACCACTTTATCTTCTCCTACCGATAATTCAATAAAATAGATTCCTTCAATAAGGTGTTCTAAATTAATTTTGTTTTCGAAATATTGTGATGAATACACATTTTGTCCCGCTACGTTGGTTATTAAAACTTCCGTGATATCCGCTGAATTACTATAGTTCAAGTTTATAACGTCCTCTACAGGGTTAGGGAAAATTGTTAAACTTGTTGACTCAATTTCACTATTCCCTAAAGATGGGTTTGAATCATAGGTGGACGTATAACTTGAGTTACCTCCAAAAGTGAATTTAGTTAAGCCTAATACTGTATTGTGATAGCCAGGTTTAGCCCACAAATAAATTTCACTTTGATATTGGTTAGTCAATGAAGTACTACTGTCTTGGTAATCTTGCTCTAACTTATAGAGTAAAACGTTAGATATTGTACCTGTTGGCAGAATAACTTCTCCATAGCCTATCGCCTCAATAGTTGTTGTTCCGCTTCTATACCAGGTAACACCACTAAAAAAAGTAGATTCAAAGTAATCTGAATTTGTTGTTCCCATTGTAAATGGATAAACCATCATTACTTCAGGATTATTATAGAACTGCGATACTCCTTGAGAAGTAATATGATAACCATAATTCTCTTGTTGCGTGCTTGTATAGTCTGAATAAGAAAATGTCGCTCCGGCATCCGCATCACCACCAATGGTTGCACCAGGAAAATCCATATAGGCTGTACAATTTACAGGTGCCTTATATTCTAACACTTGAGTTGAAGACATGGTTAATCCACTAAAATCCCAGGTTTGATTTGCGCCTGATGCCGGAATAGTGCCATCCCATGTACCTTGAACGTTTGTAAAGGTTTCACCTATGGTAGGAGCGTGGTTAGCCTGAGTTAGGGTAGGTTGAGCTGATAAAGCTCCGGCTACAAGAATTCCTGCAGCAAAAAAGTAAATTTTTGACATATTTATAAGTTTTGATTCAATCCCAAGATACTGATTATTATTTATATAGGTCAGTTGGTGCCACCGGTGCTGTCTTTTTCAGAATCTATACGAATATTCAGTAAATCAATTTGACTAAAAGTCTATTAACGATTAACATCTGAAAATTGTACAAAGCGATAATGATATTGTTTTTGACCTTTTGATAACAAGACTTTGATTAAAACCGAATAAAATCAGGGGTTTTAATACTACCTTTGACGAAGATCTAATTGTTATGAGCACTTTAAAATTTTCAATTGTACTTTTTTTATTGATTTTTTCTGTGAATAAGGCGTTTTCACAGATAGATATAAAAGACACGCTATACTACGAAGGAAGCGGTAAAAAATATAGAGTTTTTGTTTTATCCGATAGTTATAAAGATATTCAGAAGCTCAATTTTTGGGTGGGAGGAATTGTTGGTGCTGACAGAATGAGTTTCGCAGGTGTTTCATATTATCAACCGGATAAATTTTTAATTAACAGCTACTTTGGACTTGGAGCCGGTGTAGATGGTAATTATTTTATTAAATCTTGGACCAAGGATAAAACCATGAGACAATCAATTGATTTTAGTAAAAGTGGTATTGCAACCAAGTATGTTGCAGATTTACCTATTAAAAAAGGATTTTCAATAGGTCCGCATCTTGGATACAGCCATTTTAAACAGCAAGTGTATCAATCAAGTAATTTTGAGCACTGGGCTAGTTCTATGGCCACTGGATTTACTTTTTTAAGAGTTAAACACGGAAACTATGGAATTAGCTCTAAATATGCTTCAAGAAGAGGACATAAAATTGTTGCCCTTCACGCAGATTTCCTTTGGTTTTTCAACCATTCTTATCCTGGGAGTCACGCAAGTTACACTCCTGATGAATACGAAGCTATAAGTGTTGCCAATACGAATAATTATGGTTTTAGAATCTATATTGATGGAAACGCTACGGTTTGGAATAGAAAAGGAAGATTCGGATTTAAATATCATTTAGGATTTTCAATACCAGCTGATAAAAGAGATATGTTTGGAGATGAAATTATCGGTATGACTGGAGGGGTTGGTTTAAGTTGGAGTTTCCTTTAAGAAAAGTCTTGAAAATCGGCATTGACATTTGTTTGCTCAAAGTTGCAGACAACATAATGAAGCTAAAATGACTAAAACAAATCTTGACATTAATTGATAATTAATAATTCTCGGATGCGTCAAATATAAAGCTTTCAGTATACATCTGATTTTCAAAAATTTAAAGGGTCTTCGGTTTCAGTTAGCTCCGCCCAACGGGCCGATAAGAATTTAGCATAAGAAATAGCTCCCATTCCGTAAGT
>JAUHXX010000183.1 GCA_030426825.1 Bacteroidia bacterium
AGAGAATGAGTAAAACAAGTTTTAGCTTGAATTCGAGCATTTGTTCAAAATTGAGTAATAACATACCTAAGGTAAGTACAGCGAATAGCCCAAATTTTAATGTGGCAAAGTCGTGAATTGCATTGAAATTAAAGAAGACAAATAAATGGCAAAACAATGGGATTCCAAGAGTCAATAGCACAAAGCCCTTTAATCTCATGCCGGTCATTTTCTGGCGAGTTTTACGCCAAATTAATAATGGGATGAAAAGTACACCTAGAATACCTAACAAATTAACCACCATTAAGAAGTTCTGATTGAAGTTGTAATTCATTTTTCGGTAGGAATCTATATTCGTTATTCCAAAACCGCCTTCAGATATTTCTTCGGATTGATGACCTGATCGTATATCATATTTTTTTTCTGAAACTTCAATCAAATTATCCATTCCGTTAATTGAACTGTATTGTATGATGGTCAATCCTAATGCAAGTGATGAGCTTATCCCTAAAACCAAGAAAGTTTTTAAGAAAATAGATTTTTTCTTGAGGAGGTAGATGATTAGAAAAGAGCAGCCTGAAAAGAAGGCCATAAATAACCCCATCCACTCTGTGTAAGCGGCTAAAAAGAACAGAATTCCAAGTGTACCTAGAATTTTCCATTCTCTTTCGAAATCATTTTTGACAAGTTTAATTATGAAATAAATGATGAGAATCAGAAAGAACTGAACGAGGATATCCGAGAAAAAAAGTACACCATGAATCCATAAGGTACCCGAACTAAATAAGTATACAAAAGCGCAAAAAACACCCGGGACGGAAAAATGATCTTTTGAAATTGTAGACATTTTTCGAATAATCAAGTAGATAAAAAAAGCGCAGAAAAAATGCAAAACAAGGTTGATCGTCCTTAAGTTGTATGGAGATACTCCTCCAAGCAGTTGCATCCCATAATAGGAGAAAATAAATACGAATGGGGGATAGGAGACATAGTAAAAGTTCCCCTCTTCATCCATTACTCCACCTAATGATACTACTTTTTGACTGCCCTTGCCATAAGTATAAATAGGGTTAAAATTGTAGTTTGAAGGACCTCCGTTGTCTTGCCAAATTTCTGTGGTCATCAACACATGCGCAGAAATCCATTCTTCACCCGGTACAACTCCGGTTTCTAACCTTTCTTGCCTAAGAAAGACGCTAAAACTGAATAAAACAATAATTAGCGAAGTGGCTAGAAAATGAAATTTATTTTTGAGTAGATAAGATTTCATCACTCTTTATTCAAACCAGATTCTGTTATTGTGGATTTTTCTTGATAATCCTCATAATCTGTATTGATTTCCCAAAGGTTATTGTTTTTATTTTCTGCAATATTTTCAGCCGCTAAGAGCCCCATTAATATCGAATGGTCTTGGTTATTATATTTGAATGCACCGTATCTGCCAATCACCGATAAACCGCTGATTTTAGTGAGATGTTGTTCAACTTTTTTAAGCGGTTCTTTATATCCTCGAGCATATACCGGATAGCACTTTGGAATTTTCACCACATGTCCTTGTGATATTTCAAGATCTTTAATTAGTCCAGTTTTTCGCAGTTCTTTTTTTCCCAGCTCAATTAATTCTTCAGAGGATGATTGCCATAACTTATCTTGTTCGTAAGCCCAATATTCAGCGACTACAATGGTTGATTTTTCACCTTGATTTATTTCAGGGACCCAATTACAAAAATTAGTAATCCTACCCATTTGTAAATCGTTAGCATGCACGTACAACCAGTTGTCAGGAAATACATCTTGTCCTTCAATTTTTAAATAAACGAGTATGGTATTTCTGAATTTTAATGATGAATTTGCCTCAATAACTTCTTCAGGCACTTCATCCATATTATTCACGAGATGAGTAATTGGCATTGAAGAAATCACATGATCAAACTCCTGAACAGTGCCATCAGCTAATTGAATAGAATTTACAGTGCCATTTTTGCAATTTACCTTTTTAATGGCTGTATTCAAGTGGACCTTTCCACCATGTTCGTTAACGAATTTTTCCATTCGTTCATATACCATGCCTGTTCCTTGAAGAGGATAAGCGAATTGATCAACAAGTGTTTTATGTTTGGTTTTGCCCCCTGAAAAAAGTGCGTTCCAAACGGCCTTGAAAAGGGATAGTTTTTTTATTCTCTGAGCAGCAAAGTCCTCATCTAATTCTTGACATGAAATACCCCATAATTTTTCACTGTAGGTTTTGAAGAAAATAGAGAATAATTTATATCCGAAACGTCCAATTACCCAGGTTTCAAATGAGCCATTTTTTTTAACCGGAAAAATACGTTCTTTCATGTAGCTCATTACGCAGACAAAAGCGGTTCCAAGGCCAAGTTTTTTTAAAGCATCAAAAGGTTTGAGCGGGTAATAGTAGAATTTCTTTTTGTAGTAAATACGAGTCAACCGATCTACCATTCGATAGTCTTTGCCCACGACTTCTAACCAGAGTTCGTTTACTTTTGTGTCATTGCTAAAAAATCGGTGAGGACCTAAGTCAACTTTTTGATTCCACAAGTCAATGGTTTTAGATAAACCTCCAACTTCTGAACTGGCTTCATATACGTCTACTGAATAGCCTTTTTTTGCTAATTCATACGCTGCTGTCAATCCGGCTGGGCCTGCTCCAATGACAGCAATTTTTTTAGTTTCGCTCAAATTTATTAGATATTCATTTCGGGCACTACTTCAGGGACAATTAGATCACCTTCTGTAGCTGTTATTATTTCTTCGACACTCACTCCGGGTGCTCTTTCAATCAAACGAAACTTTCCATCTTTTATTTCTAAAACTGCCAAATTTGTTACAACTCGTGTAACACAGCCAACTCCTGTTAATGGAAGGCTACATTGTTTTAATAATTTAGATTCACCTTTTTTATTGGTGTGCATCATGGCAACAATAATATTTTGAGCAGAAGCCACTAGGTCCATAGCGCCTCCCATACCTTTAACCATTCTTCCAGGAATCTTCCAGTTAGCGATATCTCCATTTTGGGCAACTTCCATAGCTCCTAAAACTGTTAGCTGGACGTGTTGTCCACGAATCATTGCAAAAGAAGTTGCTGAATCAAAAATAACAGCACCTTTGGTTAATGTAACAGTTTGCTTGCCGGCATTGATCAAATCGGCATCTTCTTCTCCTTCAAAAGGAAAAGGCCCCATTCCAAGAATTCCATTTTCTGACTGAAATTCAACCTCGATTCCTTCTGGAATGTAGTTCGCAACCAACGTAGGAATACCTATGCCTAAATTTACATACCACCCATCTCTCAATTCTTGAGCGATTCTTTTTGCAATGCCATTTTTATCTAAAGCCATTTCTTTGTTTTATTGAATACGAATATACAAGTTTCAATGCATATATTTCGGCTCGTATACTTCGAAGAATAGGTTGTTTACTTTAATTTCACTTCCGTTTTGATGCCATAGACCGACCGATAAGGTATCTTCGTTTGTTCTTAAGTCTGGGGTCAAATAGTAAAATTCTAATACTTCTTTTTGTTGCTCGAACTGTTTAAACACTTTATTTCTCCAACCGTAATTTACGCCTTGATAGCGCATTGACACGCATAGATGAAGTGCAAAATCTGGATCGTTCGGCTCACCTTTTATTCGCTCTAATTCTGCAACAGCCTTCACCCAGATATGATCTTTTTTAGTTAGTTGATTAAAAGGTGACTCAATTAACGGGGTGTACATATTAGATTGAGAAAGGGTATCAGGCAATTGAAAATTTGAGGTGATGGTATTTTTTAGGATATAGTCTTTTTTGTTTTTAAACTCCGTTAAGCTGCGATCAATGAGCAGTAGTTGTTTCTGTTCGTCAGTAGGCGGTGATGTTTGGCCAAAAACTGAGAAGTAATAACTTCTACTCATTCTTGAAAAATCTAAAATTCCATTTTGAATTTGCCAAGTTTGGAATAAGTTGAGAAGAATGCAGCAAACCGTAAAACCGTAAATAATTTTTTTCACCAGTGGTTTGATTCCTGTTAGTGCAAATCCGATTATTAAAATATAAACCGGGTAAGAATGCACCAAAGCTCTTTGAGAAAAACTGCCTGCATACCACCAAACTGTCCAACAAGAAACGACATAAACATTGATTAAAAAGAAGAGTAATAGAGGCCAAAACCACTCTCTTTTTACTTGGTAAATTTTGAACAATCCAAAGAATATCAAGAGCATTATTGGAGTATAAACAAACCAGCCCTTTCTAAAGCTGAAAAGGACTTCCAACACATAAGGTCGGTTGAAGTCAAGGCCCTCTGCACTGTTTGTGTAGGAATAAAACAAAAACTCTCCGGTAGTATATTTCCAATAAAATAATTGAATGAGATATACGCATATGGCACAAAATCCAGCCAAATAATAGTGTTTTGTTGTGAACACTTCTTGAATTCTTGTTTTGAATGTGGACAAATCAGTTATACCATACATCAGGGGAATGATTGAAGCCAATATTTCTGTTGGACGAATCAACATCATTATTCCTAAACACAATCCAATACTAATGGCTAATGAAGTTTTGGGAGTTTTATGGAATTGAATGCTTAACCAAATGAGGATGGCATAAAAAGGAAATATGTATACATGGGAAACACCAATACAACTGTAATTCATGTGAAGGTAATTGGTGCCTAATACTAGAATTACTAGGAGGATAGCCGTGACTTTTTCAGTGAAAAAATGGAGCAACACTTTTCTCATAAAGATGAGTCCAATGAGCGTATAGAAAAGACTTGCAACCCAGGTGGCGATTTCATATGGTTGAGAAAATCCGTCTTGAGGATAGCCCATCCATCCAGCAAATAGATGGCCAACTGTAATAAATGGTGCGTTTAATACTGCCCAGCCTGATGAGTATTTGGTGATGAATCCACCGATATCGGTTGGAACAAATTGATAGAGAGAACCTGCATTACCGTATTGATCTATAATAGATTGATAATAAGATAGGTCCTCAATTTTAAGATCCCCATCAACAATAAGCTCAACCAAATAAGAGTGATAACCAATTGTGTCCCACGATAAGACAACGGGAGTCGGATTTAAATAAGCTAGGACTAATATGAATATGAAAAGCCCAATTAAGGTTAAAAATGAGAGACTCTTGATTGGTATAAGTCTTTTCACTTATGTTTCGGCTTAATTTTTTTGACGTACTGTTCTTTGTTCAATTCTTTTCTCAAACTTCTCTCCTTGGAATATGCGTTGAACAAAAATTCCGGGAGTATGAATGAAGTTCGGATCTAATTCACCTGCTGGAACGAGTTCTTCAACTTCAGCAACTGTTATTTTGCCTGCCATTGCCATCATTGGATTGAAATTTCGAGCAGTGGCTTTAAAAATTAAATTTCCTTCGGTATCACCTTTCCAAGCTTTTACAATGGCAAAGTCTGCAGTTAATGCTGATTCTAAAATATGAGGTTTTCCATTGAATTCTTTAATTTCTTTACCTTCTGCCACTTCAGTTCCATATCCTGCTGGTGTGTAAAAGGCAGGGATTCCAGCACCTCCCGCACGACATCTTTCAGCTAATGAACCTTGGGGAATTAAATCAACTTCTAATTCGCCAGATAGCATTTGTCTTTCAAATTCTTCGTTTTCACCAACATATGATGAAATCATTTTTTTGATTTGCTTTTTTTGAAGCAATAGGCCAAGTCCAAAATCGTCAACTCCGGCATTATTAGATATACATGTTAGGTCTTTAACTCCTAGCTCTACTAATCGTGCTATACTATTTTCGGGAATTCCACACAATCCGAATCCTCCTAACATCAGGGTCATTCCGTCTTGAACACCTTCAAGAGCGGCAACTACATCTTTAACTTCTTTGTTCATCCTATTAATTATAAAAGGTCTGGTCCACTGTCTGACCGAGAGCAATTGAAAATTGAGTTATCGTACTGAGGTGGAGCCTCAAAATCTTTTGTTGAAATTTTTAATCTTTTGTCGGCATAAACTCGGTTCATATAATAACCCCAGATTGGTAAGGCCATTCGCGCACCTTGTCCCCAAGTCAGGTTTCTAAAATGAATATCACGATCGTCTGCACCAACCCATACGCCAGTAACCAATTCTGGAGTAAGTCCCATAAACCAACCATCAGAAGCGCCATTCGTTGTTCCAGTCTTTCCAGCCATTGGGTATTTTATTCCACCATACTCGTATGAAGGAGATCTTAATCGAGAAGATGTTGCATATACTTTTCCTCCTTGATGAACATTCCCGGCACCGGTTACAGCCCCTTTCATCATTGTTAACATGGTATAGGCTAAATCTTCAGGCATGGCTTCGTGTAAATCGTATTCTAAATCTATAATCACGTTTCCATTTCTATCCTCCACTCTCATCACATAAATAGGTTTGATGAACAATCCTTTATTTGCAAAAGTACTTTGAGCACCTACCATATCGTACAATGAAACATCCATTGGTCCTAAACACATTGCGGGAACCGCCTCAGTTTCTAAAATATTAATACCAACATTTTTTAGCAATTTGTTCATGGTAGCAGGTCCTGCTAAAGGACCCATTTCTCTCATTATCGCTACAGTAATGTTGTTCAATGAACCTGCCAATGCACATTTAGCCGGAATTAAATCGCCTGTATTTTTTGTTCCAGTTGCTGGGCACCAGGTATCAATTCTGGTTTCGGTTTTGGGTACATCTATACAATAGTCAATGTCTGAAAAAGAGGTGCATGGGTCAATCAAACCGAGATAAATGGCTGCAGCATAAACGAATGGTTTAATGGTTGAACCCACTTGTCGTTTTGATTGTTTGACGTGATCAAATGCGAAATGCTTGAAATCTGGTCCGCCAACCCAAGCTTTTACAAATCCAGTGGTTGGATCCATAGACATTAACCCTGCTTGTAAAATTCCTTTGTAATATTTGATAGAATCATAAGGAGACATGATGGTATCAAAATCACCTTGATAAGAAAATACCTTCATATCAGTTGGCGTATTGAAAATCTTTTCAATTTCCATTTCGTTCATTCCGTTTGCTTTGAGGCCTTTGTAACGGTCAGAGTTTTTTATGGCGGACCCCATAATTTGATCAATTCTTTCTTGATCGCAATCGTTTGCGAAAGGAGGTTTTTTGTTTTTAGCATTGTTTTTATCAAACTCTGCCTGCAATGTGGTTGACATGTATTCCTGAACGGCAAATTCTGCGTGCTCTTGCATTCTGGAATCAATCGTTGTATAAATTCTTAATCCATCCTTATAGATATTGTAAGGAGATCCGTCTGGTTTGTGTAGGATAAAGTTTCCATCAGCATCTTTTTCATCAAATCGAAAAGTTAACTCTTTTCTTAATACTTCTCTAAAATGTGGAGCAAGGCCCTCTTTATGGTCAACTTTTTGATAATCTACAATGATGGGTAATTGCTTCAACGAATCATATTGACTTTGAGTTAATTTAATTGATAAAGCCGGGTTATCTGCTTGACTGTTTTTAAGCCATTGATGCAACACTGTATTTCTTCGATTATAGGCGTTAGTACTGTCTCGCTCGTACTTTTCTTTGCCTTCTGGTGTATCGGCATACTTGGTTTTTAATTGAAATTTCAAGGGGTTGTACAATCCAGGATTCTTACACATCCCAACAAGCATAGCAGCTTCTTCAATTTTTAAACTGTCAGGGGTTTTGTTAAAGTAAACTTGAGAAGCTGAAGAAATTCCAACGGCGTTATAC
>JAUHXX010000184.1 GCA_030426825.1 Bacteroidia bacterium
GCGAAATTCCTTGTCGGGTAAGTTCCGACCTGCACGAATGGTGTAACGATCTGGGCACTGTCTCGGCCATGAGCTCGGTGAAATTGTAGTAACGGTGAAGATGCCGTTTACCCGCAACGGGACGGAAAGACCCCGTGAACCTTTACTATAGCTTAACATTGGTACTGGTCATTTGATGTGTAGGATAGGTGGGAGACTTTGAAGCGTCAGCGCAAGCTGGTGTGGAGTCACCGTTGAAATACCACCCTTTAAATGACTGGTATCTAATCCTTTTAAGGAGACATTGTTTGGTGGGTAGTTTGACTGGGGTGGTCGCCTCCTAAAGTGTAACGGAGGCTTCTAAAGGTTCCCTCAGCACGCTTGGTAACCGTGCGCAGAGTGCAATGGCACAAGGGAGCTTGACTGAGAGACCGACAAGTCGATCAGGTACGAAAGTAGAGCATAGTGATCCGGTGGTTCCGTATGGAAGGGCCATCGCTCAAAGGATAAAAGGTACTCCGGGGATAACAGGCTGATCACTCCCAAGAGCTCATATCGACGGAGTGGTTTGGCACCTCGATGTCGGCTCGTCACATCCTGGGGCTGGAGAAGGTCCCAAGGGTTGGGCTGTTCGCCCATTAAAGTGGCACGCGAGCTGGGTTCAGAACGTCGTGAGACAGTTCGGTCCCTATCTGTTGTGGGCGTTAGATATTTGAGAGGACCTTCCTCTAGTACGAGAGGACCGGGGAGGACATACCTCTGGTGTACCTGTTGTGGCGCCAGCTGCATCGCAGGGTAGCTATGTATGGATGAGATAAGCGCTGAAAGCATCTAAGCACGAAACTCGCCTCAAGATGAGATATCTTTTAAGGGTCGTTGAAGACGACAACGTTGATAGGTCACAGGTGTAAAGATGGTAACATCAAAGCCGAGTGATACTAATTACCCGTAGACTTATAATCAATTTTTACTCACTACTTCATGAAAACTCAATGTTTTCTTTAGTTGAAAACTAAAACATTTAAGACATTGTTCTAGAAAATATATTCTAGAACGCCGATTTTCGGTGTCTATGGCGGTTGGGCCCACCTCTTACCATTCCGAACAGAGAAGTTAAGCCAACTTGCGCAGATGGTACTGCCCTTTTGAGGGTGGGAGAGTATGTGGATGCCACTTTTTATACCCCTATTACAAATGTAATAGGGGTATTTTTTTGCACTAATTTTTGTTGAGTAGAGTTGAAAAGCTAAAACTGAAAACAACTATTCTGTAAAAAAGTCGTTTTATTAATAGGATGAAGATTTCGGAAAGAATAATTGCTGTCTATCTTATGCAAAGATTTGTTAGAATGAGTAGAGTACTATTACCTGCTTTTATAGAATTAAAGTCAAAAAAGAATCTAACTCAATTTGAAGAAAGAAGAATAAAAGGAATTGAAGAAGTTTATCAAAATTTTAATGCAGACCCGAAAGCCTCGAAGATTCTTATTAATTCGAATATTTTAGAATTGATTCAAAAAATATATTTTAGTGTATTGAAAGAGGAAGGGTTTGACTCTAAAGGATTATTTCAATATGATCAATTTATTAAAGAATGTGATCGTCTAATAATAACATGGGATCGTCAAATGCTAAATTAATCACTTACCGGTTCCTTTGAATATTATGGCGATTGTATAGAACATGATTTTTAAATCAAGAGCCAGGGACATATTTCTTATATACAGTAAATCATATTTCATTCGTTCTACCATTTGCTCAACATTTTCGGCATAACCAAACTTTACTTGTCCCCAAGATGTTATTCCTGGTCTAACTTTATGTAGATAAAGATATTGCGGGTCTTTTTCGGCAATTTGATCGATGTAGAATTGTCGTTCGGGTCTTGGGCCTACAAGTGACATATCACCTTTTAAAACATTCCAGAATTGTGGAAATTCATCTAACCTTGTTTTTCTCAGAAATTTACCAATTTTAGTGATTCTCGAATCGTTCGAACTGGATAGTTGAGGACCGTCTTTTTCTGCATTAACATACATTGTACGGAATTTGAATATTCTAAATGGTTTACCGTGAATACCGACTCTTTCTTGGGAGAAAAAAACCGGACCTTTTGATGATGTCTTCACCAGAATTGCTAAAAATAAATAAACAGGTGTGAGCAATAAAATTGCGATCAAGGATAAAAAAATGTCCAGAATTCGTTTCGTAGAGAATTGCCAATCTGGCATAGTAGTAGGGGTGATGTTCAGTAGGAGAGCACCGAAAATGCTATTCATCTGAACTTGACCAGCTAAAAGATCATATGCATCTGGAATCACACCAATTTTTACATTACAACTGGCAAGATTCGCCAGGATATCTTTTAATTTTTCATGTTCAGAACTTTCTAGAGCAATAATAACTTCATCAATAGAATTCGTGGAGACGATCTCACTAATTCGATCAATTTTTCCTAAATATGGTAATTTATCATCAAGTTTAAAATCGTTTCCGTTAATATTCACATAGCCGATAAATTTATATCCAGGATTTTGCTTAAGTTTTTTAATCTCATCCAAAATATTTACTGCTTTATCATTTCCACCAATAATGATCGTATTGAACCCAAATTTACCTGCATGAATTCTCTTTACATGCCAAGTTGTATAAATCATTCTTGGAATGATAGTTAGAGAAAAATGAAGTCCTAAAAAAAGAAAAAAGAGGGTGTAGAGTTGTGTGTAGTTATTCACAAAATCGTTCAGAAGAAAAACAAAGAATATTAATAAGCATCCAATCAGTGAACCAAAAAAAGTCAATTTAAGAGACTTTATTCTATACAATCTAAGCACGTTATGATAAGTACCTTGAATAGTGTAAAGAAAAATCCACAAAACAGGTAAAACAATTAATCCTAAAAAAAAATTACCTTTAAAAGAGAGTTCAGCTTGTTCAATTTCGGTAATTCTATATATGTAAAAGAGTAACCAAGCAGTTGCCGCTGTGAATAAATCAAAAGAAAGAAGCAATATGGTTTTTAATTTTGTCTTCACTCGATTCTCAGGACTTTTATGTTGTCCAAATAGATTACACCATATGATTGTTCTGGGTCAAGTAAAGCCAATAAATAAAGTTCGTAGCTGGTTGCGTTGATTTCAGAACTGACATCTTCAGTTAGATTTATATATATTTTTTTCCAAACCATGTTGTCCTTATCTTGTGCATTCAAGATAAACACAGGCGGATGTTCAGCCTGTCCTCCGGCGTTTTTGGCGATTATATTCGTTGCTATTGAGTTTGAATTCATATAGTCTATTTCTAAATAGACTTCATCAATTTTAGGCAAATTCATGTTGGTAGTAGTAAAACCCTTGTAAATCGAATCAATTTCATTTAGTTCAATTCTACCACAGTTATTACCATATTTCACAATTTCAGGATACATTGAACTTGTAATTATCACAATGTTGGTATCTGAAACTGGATCTTTTTGAAAGTCTATACCCACATCCTCAAAATCCTCCTTAAGAGCAAATTGAACATTAGGTCTATATGAAACAACTGGAAATATTTCTATTTCTTGGTTTTTGACAAAATTTACATTCGTTTCATATCGTGTATAGAACGGATATCTTACCCGAGTAGCTGAAATACCATTTTCTTTAATTCCTGCATAAATTAGTAATTCATGATTGCCTTCTTCTAGAACAGGAATTCTTGCAGGTAGCGAATAAACACCAAACGGAACGTTATCTAAATAAATCCATGCGTCTGTAATGGCATGTGAATTTGGTCCTTCAGTTCCTTCATCTGTCTGAAGTTGTATTTCATCAATGATTAACCAAGCCGGTGTTAAATCTGTTTTTTTGCATGAAAAAAGTGTAATTACAATCAATATTAGATATACGCTTTTGCTTTTCATTTTTTGGCTTGCATCCTAGTTTAAGATAAGGTTTGCAAATTTAGTGTCAATTCTTTAATTAGGAGAATTTCTTCTAAATATTCTTTCTTAAGGATTGTTAATAATATCTAAACGTGAAAAAGCACAGAATAGTGTGGCTTTAGGTATATTTATACTAATGAAAAGACTGACATTATTATTATTACTGGGCATTACTTTGAGTGGTGTTCAGGCCCAATCAACTGACACTATTAGTGTTATGGCTTACAATCTGTTGAAGTTTCCTTTTGAAAATGCGGGCAGGATAACGCTCTTAAAAAATATTGTTCAGCATGAATTGCCGGATGTTTTGATGGTTTGTGAATTGACAAGTTCATCTGGTGCAAATGCTGTATTAAATGATGCTCTAAATCAAAACGGAATAACCTATTATGAAAAGTCTAATTATACTCCTGGAACAGATACAGAAAACATGCTTTATTTCAATACTACTAAACTTGAAATGTATGAGCAAAATATAATTTCAACT
Source organism: Bacteroidia bacterium (assembly GCA_030426825.1). GTDB lineage: Bacteria > Bacteroidota > Bacteroidia > Flavobacteriales_D > Crocinitomicaceae > Paracrocinitomix. The sequence continues at coordinate 4,391 of JAUHXX010000184.1, forward strand.
GATTTAAGAGATATTAATGAATACGTACTCTATTATAAGAGCTCAGACCTTGCTACAACAACTGATACTACTTTTTTTTACATGTACATGTGTCATTTAAAGGCTGGACAATCAGATTCAACTCAAAGAAATGATATGGCCGAAGATTTGAAAAATTATATGGCGACACGTTCAACTATTGAGAATGTGGTACTTGGAGGTGATTTTAATCTTTATACTAGTTCTGAACCCGCCTGGAACACTGTGTTAAATGGAGCAGGAGTGGAGTTAAAGGATCCAATCAATACACCTGGCGCATGGCATAATGACTGGGGTTATGCGGATGTTCACACTCAATCTACCAGAACCGTGTCATTGGATAACGGTGCAACTGGAGGAATGGATGATCGATTTGATTTTATATTTATTTCACCAGATTTATTGAATTGGGGAGCTCAGGCAAAATATATTGATGGAACGTATTGGGCGTATGGGCAGGATGGAAATCATTTTAATTCAGCTTTAACTGATGCGCCAGTAAACACGACTTTACCATCAAATATTATTCAAGATTTGCATGATATGTCTGATCATTTACCTGTTTATATGGAGATAGAGGTGCAAAGCTCCTTTAATGGAATTGATGAGAAAGTTTTAGTGCCAACTGCATTTTATAATGATACAGATCAAATAATTGTACTTGAAGATTTTCCAAATGGCGCGAATGACTTTAAGGTTTATGATTTAAGCGGTAAGATCGTTCTAGATTTTAGCAATGTCAACCTTAACGGGAAAATCCATGTTGAAAATCTTAAAAAAGGAGCATATATCTTAAATTCTAAAGAGTATGATTTCTCTTTTAAATTTATAAAGTAAGCTGAAGGGTGACATAAAAATTTATGCCATCTGATGGGATGATTCCAGGTCCCGGATAAGCAGAAGCTCTTCGAGTAAAGTATTGATTATTTGTTAGATTGTTTACCCCTCCTTTAAAAGTTAAATACTTGTTCAGTTCTAGTTTCGTTCCGAAATCCATTACATAATAAGATGGTATTATTCCGGCAACTGCATTAGGATCAAACTCTGCATTCGTACCATCTGTATAGTGTTGTTGCACATAACTCACTAAATATGAAAATGTCCATTTTTTTACAAACAATTTGTATCCGGCTTTAATTGTAAATGGAGGAACCAGTTCTATATCATTACCCTCATAAGCAGATTCTTCAGTTTTACCATATTTTGCATAAACGTAAGATCCATTTATAAAGGCAGAGGAATATATTTTTGAGCTGTCTGATTTCTTAAATTGATATTCAGCAAATAGTTCGAGTCCAGTACTATATGCTGTACCGATATTGGTTCTATATCTAACAAATTCAAAATCGTTAATTTTTTTATTGATGACTCCAATTTTATTATCGTAAAAGAGGAAGAATCCGCTAAGATCGAATTGGAAGTTCTTTTTGTTTCCTCTAATTCCTATGTCAGCGTTGAAGCCTTTTTCATCTTGAATGTTCTCGTCCACCTGTTGATTGGGGTTGTTAATTCTAATATCCGAAAAATTAATTCCTCGGTAGTTTTGAGCGATATTGGAGTAGATTTCTGATTTATCCGATAATCGATATGTAATGCCTAAACCACCTAAAAAGATACTTCGCTTAGATTTTTTAGTTTCACTGTAAGTGGAGTCAAATAATAATTCATTCGTTAATGGATGAAAAACCATTTCGCGATAAGTGCCCTGAGCTTCAGTTTCTATGTATTCATACCTTAATCCTGCTGAAACCCACAGTTTTTTTGACAGTCTAAGCATGTTTTCACCAAAAATTGAATAATTATTTGAAGGGAAAACATAACTAGAACCCTCTAAATTATCCGGATTAATAAAACTGAAGTAAGGTCCAGTTTCAGCATCTGCTAATCCTTGTTTTGAAGTTGTTTGCCCTTGATAATATCTAACTCCAGCTACGAGACTACCTTTTAATTTTTTGCCAATTGGGTAGTGTTTTAAGAATCTTAATTCAGCTCCAAGGTTATCGAATTGACCAGAGATCAAATCTCTATTAAGAAAATCATCAAGACGCGTAATTTTATCTAGATTTCCTAGTGCTTCTCGGCTCGCTATAACTTTATAGACTTTTAGATCCAGTTTTGAACTTCTGCTAATGTCCCAATGTAAATTTGCCGCCATTAAATTCCAGATAACTTTGAACCAGTTTCTGCTTCTGATTGATTGACGAGGATTTTGATTGAACATAGCGTCTGTCAATCCTCCTGCTTGTTGTGCAAGATAAGACATGAAAGTATATTCTGTGAGCAAAGACAGATTTTCATTGAATTTGTATTTTAACTGGGCAACTGCGTTGTGTTGGTTAAATTTAGAATTGTCGCGCCATCCATCTCCTTTTTTGTATTTGTAGTAAGCGAGGTATGAGAATTTTTTCTTTAAAGTTCCTGATACGGAATTAAATGAGTTTATCATGTTATATCCTCCATAGGAGTGTTGTCCCTGATATTGAAACGCTTTTTTAGACGGTTCAATTAATTGAAAATTTAAAATCCCTCCAAATTGTGGGCCGAATTGAAGTGAGGCAGCTCCTCGAATTAATTGAATTTCTTGTATTGCTTCAGAAGGCGGAGTGTAGTAAGTTTCAGGGTAACCCAGAGCATCTGCAGAGATATCATAACCATTTTGTCTTGTGTTGAAATGTGCAGTACGGTTTGGACTCAGGCCTCTTGCACCTATTCCGAGTTGAAGGCCCCCTGCATCACTTTCCCAAATATTTAAACCTGGAACTGATGCGTATAGCTCTCGTGCGTTGTTGTTCGATTGATTGGCAACCATTTTCGAAATATCTATTAACTGAGTTTTCTTTCCATGAGTCAGTATCATTTCTTCAACTGTTCTCATTCCACGTGATTCAAAATCAGAATTGGCAAATACTGTTACAGCCTTAAGATGCATGGTATCTATTAATTCAATAGTCAATTCAGTTTCGTTTCCAGTTATTTCAATTTCTTTAGAAAATTTATCAAACCCGATAGAAGAAATAGACAGTTGATATGATTGACAAGAGAGATTTTCAAAATAGAATCTTCCAAATTCATCTGAAAGGGTATAATGGGTTTCTTCTCCGTTAAGTACTATTTTCGCATAGGGCACAGTGGTTTCATCAGTATTTGAATAGAGCGTGCCATACAAATTACACTGACCGTATAATTGGAGTTGAACCAAAAAAGTTAATATGAAAATTAATTTATTCATCTTTAAATGGTTCAAGCCAATTTCTTTTATCTGATAATTTTATAGTT
>JAUHXX010000185.1 GCA_030426825.1 Bacteroidia bacterium
AATTTCATTGTTTACCCTTTCTTGAGTACAACACCAAAAAGGCCCAATTTCATCCCTGATAAAACAGAAGTAGATTTTATTTTAGATGATATAGCGAAAAAAGGAATTGTAACTGAGGACGTCAAGTACAATATCTTGGATCACGTCTGTTGTATCATTGAAAATGAAATGCCTGTTGGAACCAATTTTATTGAGTTCTATAAGAATACTATTGCCCGATTTTATCGCAATGAACTGCGTGAAATCGAAGAAGAAACAGAACAATTAATAACATTTAAATACTATCGTGCTATGAGACGTACATTAAAAATTACAGGGGGTATTACAGTTGTTTTATGCCTCTTAGGAAGTTTATTCAAACTTCAGCATTGGCCAGGTGCCGGAGTGCTACTTTTGTTGGCGCTTGGATTTTTCGGATTGGTTTTTATTCCATTAAATATTGTTATGAAATTTAGAGATGAAACCGAACCAACGAATCGATTTATTATCACATTCGGATTTATTTTAGGGTCAATTATTACTATCGGGTTTTTATTTAAGATCTTCCATTGGCCAGGAGCAAATATGATGGTGCTTGGCAGTCTTGGACTGTTCGCGGCTATCTTTATTCCGGTCTATTTTATCACGAGATATCGAAACCCTGAAACCAGATTTAACGGAATCGTGCACACCACATTTATGGTTGCAGGAACTGGGCTCATTTTTGCCATGGTAAATTTAAAACCGTCTAAAGATGTGATGGAAAGTGTTGAGTCTAAGGCCAATTTTCAGGTAGAAAACTTGAATCAATACCAAAGCCAAAATGACGATCTGTTCCAAACCCTGTCTGAGAATGATGATCAAATACTTCAATTAAGAGAAGCAACGAAAAGCGTTATGCAAACCATTGAAGGGGTGAGGTTAAATTTAATCGCTAAATCTGAAAATGTTAGTATTGAGGAAGCCGCATCTATTGATTTTGAAGATTTGTCAAATCCTAATGACACAAGAGTAATTCATAATCATTTCACACATGCCAATGATGAATATTCTCACAAGGCATTTACTAAGGCCATAGAAGAATACAATAAAAATATAGAAGGGCTTGAAATTTTGAGAAAAGTAGATGTTTCAAAATTACAACTTGAACGAACAATGCTGTCGGTAATATTAATGGATTTAACAGATGTCGAGATTCAAATTTTATCAAACGAAAACAGCTATCTCTGCTATCAAAAAGGGATAATGGCATCAAAATAAATAGAAGGGGCTTCGGCTCCTTTTATTTTTTCTTCTTTCCTTTTCTCTTTTTCTTTTTGTCGGCTTCGTCTTTCTCTAAAAGAGCTTGCCAATTGTCTGTGCCTTGTTCGGTGAAAGTAACGGTTTCTTGATACTCGGCCTTATTAATTTCTGCAACTTCTATGGGCACTGATGTATATTTCTCAATTGCCTCTAACAATTCTTTCTCACCTGAACTACAGAAAGTTAAAGCTTGACCTTTTGCGCGGCCTCTTCCGGTACGACCAACTCTGTGCACATAATTCTCTGCCTGATCAGGTAAATCATAATTAACAACAAAATCAATCCCGGGAATATCAATTCCACGAGAACTGACATCTGTAGCGATCAGCACTTTTAAACTTCCATTTTTAAACTGCTCCAACACATCTTCTCGTTGCTGCTGTTCTATATCTCCATGAATGGTGTCTGTAATCAAATCAACTCTAGCCATAGCCGCTTTAACTCTTTCAGCTCGAACTTTTGTCCGTACAAAGACCAAAAATTTGAAATCAGGATTTTCTTTGATTAAGCGTTCAAGGAAAAAACGTTTATCATCCATTTCAACATAGGCTACTGAATGCGCTACATTTTTTGATACTGGATCTTTTGGTGAAATTTGGATTCTGATGGCGTTACGAACCAATGAATAGGCTAATTTTTTAATTTTTTTATCTATGGTTGCCGAAAAGAAAAGTGTCTGTCTTCGTTCCGGTAAAAATCTTATGAGATCTTGAATGTCCTTATAAAAACCTAAATCTAACATGTGGTCAGCTTCATCCAAAACCAACACCTCTATCTTATCTAATTTGATGTAGCCTTGTGATGTTAAATCAAACATCCTACCTGGTGTTGTAACAATAATATCCACCCCTTTTATTAGGGCATCAATTTGAGCGTCTTGCTCAACTCCACCGTAAATAACTTGTGTTCGTACACTTGTATTTCTACCTAATTGATGCAGCACTTCAGTGATTTGAACCGCTAACTCACGCGTTGGCACCATAATAATGCCCCGAATTGCATGCGTCTTTGTCTTTTGTTTAATTAATTGAATTTTATCAATTAAGGGTATTCCAAAAGCTGCAGTTTTCCCAGTCCCAGTTTGAGCAATTGCTAATAAATCTTCACCTTTTTGTATCGCAGGGATACATTTAAATTGAATATCGGTGGGTCTTTTAAAACCCATTTGATCCAAATTGTTTTTCAGCTGATAAGATATGCGGTAATCTTCAAATTTCATTTCAAGGACAAAGATAGGTCTTTGATTGCTACAATCAATTTAATAATTAATAGACAATAATCAGTTAACATTGAGCGTGAGCATCTAGCTTAAATTTGTACAAGATTTGTTTAAGTAGCGAATCAACTATTAGATGATTGAAATAGTAAGCACAGTCATTGGTAGATTTTTTCATGGATAACGCCTGGAGATAACTCTGGGCGTTTTTTAGTTTAATCAATGAGCGCTACACTTCATTAAACTGAAATACATTTTTACAATTTATTGATCTTTTCTGAGTTGTATAATTATCTAAGTTTTGGCGAGACTTTGTCTTTTTTAATTGATAATAAGGCCATAATTTAGAGTGTAAATCCCAAAACAATGAAAAACTTAGTAAAATCATTTTTACTGCTATGTCTGCTCCTGCCGTTTAGCGTAAACTCCCAAAACAAATCTTCAAACACTAACTTCGGATTTATCGAAAATAAAGGTCAGTTGACTGATCAAAACGGTAAAAAGAACACAGATGTTATTTATTTATTTTCAGATCAGAAAAGGTTAAATGTTCAACTTAAGACTGACGGCTTCGCCTATGATTTGTATAAAAATATAGGCGGAGGGCAATTAGCTTTTCACAGAATTGATGTGAAATTAATTGGAGCTAATCAAAATCCAGTTATTACAGCAGAGAATTCCTCAAGTGATTACATCAATTATTATACTACTGGTCTTAGCGATAATTCAGCATTCAAGTCTAGTCATTATGAATCGATAATTTATAAAGACATCTATCCACAAATTGATTTAAAATTTAATGTGAAAGATGGAAAGTTTAAGTTTGATTTCATCCTGAATGAAGGTGCGAATCCATCCAATATCCAATTAAATTATTCAGGATTCAACAGCGCTCAAATTGATGAAAATGTTGATTTCGAATTGGCTTTTGGCCAGGTAACCGAATTTATTCCTGAAAGTTGGATTGTAGGTAGCGGTGAAAAAGTGGCAGTTACTTATCGCGTAACTTCGCAATCTCAAAATGAATTAACACTGACCTATCAACTACCTAAGGGCCTTGATTTGAATCAGCAAGCGTTAATTATCGACCCAACGATTACAATGGATTGGGCTACTTACTATGGCGATACTTTAATTGATAGGGGAGCAGATGTAATGACTGACAACAATGGATTTGTCTACATGACTGGATATACGCAGTCTTTCACAAATTTGGCCACTTCTGGTGTTCATCAAGACACTATGGCCGGTGGTCTTTTTGATGCCTTCGTTGTAAAAACCAATCAGTATGGTGGCAAAATCTGGTCTACTTATTATGGCGGTTTAGGTGAAGATTTAGCGAGCTCAATAATGGTAGACACCTTTTTCAATGTGACGATTACGGGTTATACCAATTCAGTTGATGGTATTGCTTCAGATTCATGTTTTTTAAATACACATTCAGGAGGAAAAGACATTTTTGTTGCCCAATTTAATGACAATGGATTAAGACTGTGGAGTACTTATTTAGGTGGTGCAGGAGATGATGAGGGAACTGCGGTTGATACTGATTATGATGGATTTGTTTACGTTGCTGGTTATACTCAAGGCTCTAGCGGCTTGGCAAGTTCTGGTGCCCATCAATTGGGTAATAACGGATTAACAGATGGGTTTTTTGTTAAACTCGATACGTTCGGGTTCCCAATGTGGAGCAGCTACTATGGAGGCCCAGCTGAGGATAAAATATTCTCTATAGCGCAAGAAGGGAATAACATTGTTATTGCAGGTACAACCAACTCTCTTAGTGATATTTCTAGCTCAGGTTCCCATCAATCGGCATTGGCAGGAATGGAGGATGCATTTTTGGCCTGTTTCGATCAATCTGGAAATAGAAATTGGGCAACTTACTACGGTGATATTGATGATGATCACGCAGCAGATGTTGATATATACAATACGCGAATCTATATGTTGGGTAAAACTGCTAGTGATACAAATATGGCAACAGCAGGTGCGTATAAAATGAGTGCAGATAGCGTTGATGCTTACTTGGTAAAATTTGATACACTAGGTAACATAATGTGGGGGACCTACTTTGGTGGAGAAGGCTTTGATGAGGGTATCGAATTAGGCCTTGAACTTGATTCTAACATTTATGTTTTCGGTAACACCACATCTGCTCTTGATATCGCGAGTTATGATAATTATGACACTACGTACAATGGAGGTATAGATGCATTTATCGCCAAATTTCACTACAACGGTTATTTCTTACATGCCAGTTACTATGGCGGGTTAGAAGATGATATTCTTGCTGGTGGAGATGTTTATGGAAATACCGCTTTATACTTATGTGGTACAACTAAATCAATAGATTCAATTGCGTTCAATACATATATTCAAGATACATTGGCTGGATTAGAAGACGCATTTTTGACACGGTTTAATACTAAAAAGAGCACCATTTGTAATGGCTTAACTTGTAACGGTTCAATTGCAGATACTATATGTCAAGACACCTTGATACTATCCATGTTGGGAGGAGCTTTGGGACAAGGAGCAAATTGGGTGTGGTATGAAGGTGGATGCGGGCCTTTAGGAACGCAAATTGGAATTGGTGAAACCATTTCCTATTATCCTTCTACTGGTAATGTCTCAATTTTTGTGCGAGCAGAAAGTGTAAACAATGCTACCAATTGTATGTGGTTAGACTTGTATGTTGTGCCTAAACCAACTGTCAATATTATGGTTACTGATTCTGTCCTATGCTTCAATGATAGCTTAGTCTTGAGTACAACAACTTTTGATCAGTACATATGGGCAGGACCAAATGCATTCAGTGATTATCAGCAGATGGTGGTAATTGACTCGTTGGATACCGTCAATTCAGGGACGTATTATTTGACTGTTGTTGATGACCATGGTTGTTATGCACAGGATTCTATCGAAATAATCATCAATGAAAATCCAACAACATCTATTTCAGTTGTAAATACAACTTGTATTGGAAATTCTGATGGAGCAATTCAAGTAGCCGCAGCTGGAAATGGAAATTTAAACTATGTGTGGGAGCATACCAGCCTTGACACCAATCAATTAAATAATTTATTAGCTGGATTGTATGTATTGACCGTTTCTGATTCCAATAATTGTTCTTCTTTAGATTCAATTGTTGTGCAAAATCCACCTAGTCCAGTAATTAATGGTACAATCGTGCCTAATGATTGTGAGGCAAATAATGGTTCAATTGATGTCGATATAAATGGAAATCCTGCAGACTTTATATTCTCATGGAGTCCAACAAGCGCAGGTACTCAGAATATATCGAACCTGGGAGACGGTACTTATACCATAACAGTTACTGATAGCAACGCCTGTGATTTTATTGAAACTTTTGTTGTTCCTTATCAAAACAATTTGACACTTGATTCAATAAGCGTAAGTCATGAAACATGCTTTGGAGATGCTGATGGATCTGCAAGTATAGTTTTAGCTGGAGGAGAAGTTCCTTTTAATTATAATTGGGATCCAACTTTAACAAACTCTTCTTCAGTAACTGATCTTGCTACAGGTATTTATATTGTCACAATTACAGATGCTTTCGAATGTGAATTAATTGATAGTGTTGAAATTTTAGCGGCACCAGAAATTGTGATTAATTTGGATTCATTGGGCCATGAGTTTTGTAGTGAAATGAATGGATTTATTTATACTTCCGCTTCTGGAGGACAAGGAAACTTGAGCTATTTCTGGTCACCATCTGGATCAACAGCCGATTATTTAACTGATCTTGAAGCAGGTTTTTATACCGTAACGATTACAGATTCTTTGAGCTGTAGTGCAGATACAACCATTGAAGTGATTGATTATCCGGGACCTTCTGTAGTGATTAATGCAAGTAGTCTTTTAGTAGGTGCCGGGCAAACCGCAACTTTAGAAGCTCAAGTGAGTCCAAGTGGTGTTTACGCTTATTTGTGGACACCTTCCTCAAACTTAGACTGTGATACCTGTCAAATCGTAACGGCCAGTCCTAATATGGATGAAATGTATTCGGTAACTGTAACCGATACAAATGGTTGTAAAGCTTATGCAGAAGTTGAAATCAAATTGGATAAGTGTAAGGACTATTTTTTGCCAACCATCTTTTCACCAAATGGGGATAACTTAAATGATGAATGGACTTTAATGGGTGATTGTGTGGATGAGTTTAGTTTAAAAGTCTTTAATCGTTGGGGAGAAATCATCTATTCAGGAGATTCCCAAGTCAATCCTTGGACTGGAGAATTCAAAGGGGCATTGGTTGATAATGGTAGCTATGTTTATCAACTAGAGATCAAGTTCCATGATGGCGAAATGCTGTCTGAATCTGGTAATGTAAAAGTGATGAAATAATGAGGGGGATAAGATACATAGGAATATTGCTGGTGTTTGTGGGAGTGCAAACATCCAGTGCTCAGGACATTCATTTTTCTCAAACTGAGAACGCCCATTTGAATTTGAATCCTGCCTTAGCTGGGTTTAATTCCGATTTCAATCTGTCAATCAGTTACAAGACACAATGGAATCCGACTCTAGCACCTTTTAAAACATATGCCTTTGCCGGAGACGGAGTGTTAAATTCAAAATCTAAATCTAATTGGAAATTTGCAATGGGTGGGATGATGTTCAAAGATCAGGCAGGAACACCACAACTTGGAACAGCTCAAGTGAACGGATTCTTCGCATCAAAGGTGAAATTATCTGAATCCAGTTATTTGGGAGCTGGTTTATTTTTAGGATATAGACAAATCAGCATTGAACAAATGGATGGAGAATGGGGATCACAATTTGATGGTCAGATCTATGATGCTACTATACTTTCAGGTGAATCCTTTGATAAAATGAGAAGGTCAAGTTTTAATTCTGGACTTGGGGTAGCGTATCATTTTGAAAGTGGGAACAAAAGTAAAATTCAAAATAACGCAAAGTCTGTTGATTTAGGATTTTCAGTATACAATTTGAATAAACCTAAGAACTCTTTTTTAACCGATTCTAAAGATAGATTAAGCCATAGGTATTCAGCTTTTATTCATTCGGATTTGGGTTTATTTGGTACTATTCTGAGTCTGCAGCCTGCTGTGTATTATCACAGACAAGGGCAGTTTCAGGAAATTGTTTATGGTACCGCTTTAAAA
>JAUHXX010000186.1 GCA_030426825.1 Bacteroidia bacterium
TTTACCAGCAGTTATACTGGCTCCCGCTCCTCTTAAAAACTGTGTTTCATTCACCGAAGTATAAGGCTTTAAGCCGTATGCATATCTTCTTCCGCCAAATACGTTTGCCGATTTCCCCATACCAAACCCCGACCACATAGTTAATCCTTGTCCTACGTTTACTTGAAAATCACCTAGCGCCACTTTTTTAAACTTCCATAAATCTTTAAAAAACAAATGGGCCGAATAATAATCGAATCCGTATTTATTGTTGCCAGTAAAAAACTCTTCACCGGCATCTTTCTCAGCAGTTAAACCCCATGAAATTCTATCCTTATAGGTATTTCGATATCGCAAATAATACTGATCAGGAGAGCCCAAGTACTGTTTGTTTGGATTGGCTGCAAGAACAGAGTCAGATTTTGGGATATATCCTTCTTTTTCGGATAGCACTCTCTGGTATCTCAAAAAGACTTCTTGTTTTCCGTATTTAAAAGCATTTTTCCATTTAAACTTCTTCTCTTCAGCATCACCTACAGTGACGAACGGCAGCACCATATCCACAGTTTCAATATCAATTGACTCTACTGCGATCAGTTCATAAATGGTGAGCATTTGCCCATGTTTACTCAAGTAATTGATCAAAGAAAGGATCTGAATATCTGATAAAATATGTAAGCGTTTCAACTCATCATAATTGGTATTATTAAGGTTGATTGGATTATCAAAAAAGAAATACAAATCGTCAAAGAAAGTAGTCAAATCAATATCTGAATCCTCTAAATTATCCCCAATGAACTCAATTCTAGATTCTATGATTTTTTGCTTCTCTTCTTCGGCTTGCCCAAATAATTGCGCCGAAAACCCTAAAAACAATATGATGAAAATCGACTTTATCACTTAAACTCGTAATGTATGCCCGCTGATGGACTTAAGCCTAATTGTGAATGCCACATACTTGACATATCGAGATGGAATTGAGAAAATTGCAATCCAAACCCGAAAGCCGCTTGAAAAGGATAAGTTTGCAAGCCTAATCTCACTGAAAAGATTTCATGTGGTCTTATTTCTAATCCTGACTTTACGTTAAGTGGATGTACCAAATCTTTTTCAGCATCAATTGTCCAAAATGCTTTATCGCTAAACTCATACATGAGCCCTAAACTAAAAGTAGTTGGCAAGCGTTCATCTTGATCAGCTGCTAATTTAGCGCGGTTTAAATTCAGCACGCGCATGCTAAACTTCAATTGGTCATTCATGTCATAGTACAAGCCTAAAGCTGCTGAAACAGAATTCTTAGAACCGTAATTTTCGCCTAAGGAAATTCTGTGATAATTGATTGAAACGCCTCCTGAAAAATTATCATAAAAACGCATCCCATAGGTTAATCCTCCTTGCATTTCACGATACAGATTGAACCCGTATTGTTGAAAATGAATTCCGAAATTCCCAGCTTTCTCAGTATGATAACCGAATGCCAGCGATTGAGTAGACAGTTCTTTTAAAAGGAAGCGATTTTCGTAAGAAACACCGATTGCGGTTTTTTCTAATGATCCAAATGCCCCTGGATTGTTATACACCGACCAAACATCATTCAATGAAAGACTTGCGCCGCCTATAGCATTAGACCTAGCCCCTAACTGCGTATAAACTTGACTGAAGCCAAATGTTGAAGTCAGGATAAGTAGGGATAAAATGAATTTTTTCACAGGCAGCAAGTTAGTAAATAATGAGCAATTAATACCTCTGAAAAAGGGCACGATTTATCAACATAAGGAGTTTTTCTGTGGGGAATTTTGAGCTGACATTAACTTTTAAGCATTCATCTACAAAAAAGATTTTTTTCACCTCTTTCTCTAAATTCTTATGCTTATCTTCAAATTCGAATTAAAAGGATCTCAATTTCTAAATCATTAAAAATATATAACGCCTCTGCAGGGAGTGGAAAAACTTACACTTTAGTGCAAGAGTATTTGAGGATTATTCTACACGATAAAGACCCTTCAAAATTCAGAAGAATACTAGCCATGACCTTCACCAATAAGGCGGCTAACGAAATGAAGGTAAGGATATTGGACAAACTGATTCAACTCTCAAAACCCATATCAGAAAAAACAAAAGAGGATATTGCTGCCATGGAAGACATGGTGCAAGCACTTCAATTGACCGATCAACAAATTGAAGATCGATCATTCAAAAGTTTAAACGCCATTTTGCATAACTACGGAATGTTTTCGGTGATGACCATTGATAAATTTACCCATAAGGTTATTCGAACATTTGCCAAAGACTTGGATTTGTCTTTAGATTTTGATGTGGAAATGGATATAAAATCTTTGCGTAAATCTGTAACTGATTTGCTGTTTGATCAAATCGGCAGGAACAAAGAATTAACTGACCTGATGATTCATTACGCCGATTCTAAATTGGAAGAGGATAAATCATGGAATTTTAAGCAACAACTTTTTGATTTTTCTAATAGTCTGTTTAAAGAGGATGCCATATCTGCCATTGATCGCTTAAAAAAATTCGAGGCTAAAGATTTTATTGCTGTTAGAAAATCAATTTATGAGGAGAGAATTCAGTTTGAGTCGCGACTAAAAAAAATGGGCGCAGACGCCATGGAAATCATCAATTTTCATCAATTGACGGCAGATGATTTTAAAGGTAAAAGCAGCAGTATTGCAGCCAAATTTTTAAAATTTTCAAAAGGAATAACTGATCCTCCTACCGAAAAACAAGCAGAGAATTGGCCATTGGGTGATTTGGCGCAAAAATCATCTCCGAATGCGGCTATTGTAGAAAGCATCACTCCTGATTTACTCAATATTTTCAACCAAATCTTAAGACATTTCGAAGAAAATGAAGGACGTTATCACCTGAATGAACAGATATTGAAAAACCTCAACAATTTGTCTTTGATGAATCACATTCTGAAGGCCACTGAAGAGATTAAAGAAGAGGAAAACATCTTGTTGATTTCAGATTTCTACAAAAAAATTGCTGAGATTATTGTTGAAGAACCAGTTCCTTTTATTTACGAAAGATTAGGAGTAAGATACGATCATTTTTTGCTGGATGAATTTCAAGACACCAGCCACCTGCAATGGATTAACATCATTCCGTTGCTTCACAATTCTTTGTCTCAAAAAAAGACAAACCTCATTGTTGGGGATGGCAAGCAAGCCATTTATAGATGGCGAAACGGTGAAGTTGAGCAATTCGTTGATTTACCTGAGAAAATATATAACCCACAAAACATTGTATCCCTAGCTGAGGCTGAGCACACCTTCGCAGTGGAGGGTCAAAAAATCAACCTAAAAAGTAATTGGCGATCTGCTCCAGAAATTGTTGAATTCAATAATGACTTCTTCGAATTTACCGCCGCTCAAAAACCTATCCTCAATAAAATTTACGAAGGCGGAAGACAACATCCTCAAAAGAAAACCAAAGGTTATTTAGAGTTTAATCTTCGTGAAGATTTTGAACATGTTGATCAATTAGACTATGTGTTGAACACGATTAAATTAGCTCTTGCAAAAGGCTATCAACTCAAAGATATTTGTGTACTAGTCAGAAGAAATTATACAGGTGCCGAAATTGCACGCTACCTCTCAGATCATCAAATAAAAGTAATCTCACAAGACAGCTTATTTGTGGGAAATGATATCTATGTCAAGTTTTTGATAGCAGCAATTGCTTCTTTAGCAAACCCGCGCAATTTGAACAACCGGATGAAGTGCTTTGAGCATTACTTCCAAATTTATCATCCATCCGAAGGCCCTTTGAAATGGGAAAACACGATTAATAATACAGCATCAATTTTGACTTTCTTCAAGGATGAGGGTTACCATATTGAGCGACCTGAAAATTATCACAGTTTTTACGAATATGTTGAGCATTTAATTGAATGTTTCAAAATTAAATTGGACGCCAACCCGTATTTGCAATATTTATTAGAGCAGGTGCATCAATTTGAAAAACAACATAGCACTAACATTCAAGGATTCATCAATTGGTTCAATGAGAAAGGGCGTGTTGAGTCAATTAAAAGTCCAGAAGGATCACAAGCCGCTCAAATCATGACTTTTCATAAAGCGAAAGGCTTAGAATTTCCAATTGTCATTTGCCCTTTTTTAGATTGGGATACAGAATCAAATAAAAGCGAAAAGTGGATCGAGGATGACCATAACCTTCTTCCATCCTATTTCATTACATCAACAGAAAAAACGAAGAAATCGGAATTCAAAGATATTTTGGAAGAAGAAGATTTGAAGCAAGAAATGGATGACTTAAATGTTATTTATGTGGCCTTTACAAGACCTGAAATTGCGCTTTTCGTTTCAGGTAAGAAAACGACAAACAAGCCTAAAACACCAGTTGATAAATGGCTTATCCCATATTTTAACCATGTAAGTCTTGAAGCAACAGATTCAAAATTCATGATGGGTTCATTTGAATTAGAAGAAGTTAAATCAACTGAACATAGCCTTCCGTACACCTTGAAGTTTTTAGATCATTACATGAATCGAAGTACTTTTAGTTTAAAAAGTGAATTTGAAGAAGCTTTTGAAATTCAAGATGCAAAGAGGCGATATGGAACCGAACTGCATTATGTACTCTCCCAAATTCAATCTCAATCCGAAATTGAAAACGTTATTGAAACAGCAATAAAAAAGGGCATTATAAGCAGTGATAATGGTGAAAGAATACTAAAAGAAACCACAGATCTTTTTAAAGATGATCGATTCAGCAGTTATTTTAATTCAGATCAAGTTTTCAATGAAAAACCAATTGTGGATGACTTAGGTCGTGCTTTTATCCCAGATAAAATTGTTGTGAACGGGACAGATGCGCTGGTAGTAGATTTTAAAACTGGGGAAGAACATAACGATAAATACAAAAAGCAATTAGAGAATTACATTCAGTTGAGTAAAGCAGTTTTTAAAAATAAAACCGTCAGAGGTGAATTGTATTACACTACTACAAAAACAGCTATTGAGGTTCAAGCTGGATAAACACAGGTTTTTCAAGATAACCGTGAGTTGAAATACTTTGAAACTGAAACAACTTCGGTTTATCTTCAAGAATGACATAATCTCCAGATAGGTTTTTACATTGCATAAATGCTTTTGTATCCTCTTCTTGATTAACGTTCTCATTAACGAAGAATGAAAATCCACCTTCAAAATAGTTAAAGCGCCACTTGAATTTGGCTGAAGAGCCGTCATTGTGCAACCAAGTGCCAGCTGTAAATTCTTGACTGTCTTCAGATTTTTCGATTTCCCAAATTGGATGAGAAGAGCTAGAATTGCTTCCAATATTCAATTCGGTCACCATCCATCTTCCTTGTTTCATGAAGCGGCGTGTATCAACCTTTGATTTTGTGCAAGAAGCTATAAAGAACATCAAACCCAAACCAATTAACATCATATGTAATTGCTTTCTCCCCATCTCTACTATTAAGACGAAAAATAGCTGTAAAAGGTTGTGATTTTCAACTACTTAAATAGTTGCCTAAAGAATGAATTCGTCACCATCATTGACACATATTGTATGCTCAAAAACTGATTTAGCCTCTGACAGCAATTCAGAAGTATCTTTATAACGAGCCGAAAAATGCCCTAATAACAACTGCTTCACCTTAGCAGATTTCGCAATTGTAGCAGCTTGAAGTGCCGTTGAGTGCATGGTTGCTTTTGCCCTGTCACTGTGCTTTTCAAGAAATGTTGCTTCATGATACAAGAGATTTACGCCTTGCACATAATCCGCCATTTTATCAAAGTATTTGGTGTCCGCTGAATAAGCATAACTCACCAAAGGTGTCTCTGGCAACGTTAGCTCTTCATTTCGTAAATAACTTGCTTCACGTGTGATATCTTCCCCTCTTTTAACAGCCAAAATTTCTTCCAATTTCAATTGATGCTCTTCAATTTTTGATGGATTTACATTTTTTTCTTTCGGCTGTTCATCAAACCTAAATCCCCAGCAATCAATTCTATGTTTTACCGGGAATGATGACACTTTAATGACCTTATCCTCATAAATCACCTGCATTTCAGAAGCTCCCAAATGCACAAATTCTAATTCAAAATTAAAATGAACTTTTGCTACTTTGAATTGAAAACGCAGCAGTTCTTCAAGTTCTTCAGGACCATAAACAGTGAGTTTTTTAGTTCTACCCAAAAGACTCATAGACGATAACAATCCAACCAATCCTAAATAATGATCTCCGTGTAGATGAGAGATAAAGATGCATTGAAGCCGTTGAAATTTGACTTTATATTTCCTCAGCTGTAATTGGGTGCCTTCTCCACAATCAATTAGAAATCGGCGTTCATTAAAATTAAGAAATTGAGATGTGACACCTCTGGTTTGAGTTGGAACAGCAGAACCAGAACCGATTATGGTGAGTTTAAATGACATCAATCAAATCGTTCAAAAACATTTGCTCTCCAAATTGAATCTGCTGTTTCTAAATAAGAAGGATCGGCAGAAGTAAAATCCGCAGCATTTTTATATCTCCCTCTAAAATCTAGCCATTCAGGTGTATCATCAGAAGAATTCACTTTACTCAGGTCATATTCATAGTCAGTTTCAACTTCTGCATCCGGAAAAACTATGTATTGAAATCCCCTTAAGCCAAATTTATCTTTTTGATCATGCATAATGACCTTCATTTCACATTCAGAAACATCAGAACGGCACATTTTGCGATAAGCTATAGCCACCTCAGCGTAATTATCATTATTTAAATCTGTTATACTTGGCTCACCCAAGAATTCCATAGTGATATCAAAATCACATACATCTTCATAATCTTGCACTAAACGTAAAAGCTCTACTTCGCCTGCTCCGTTTTTAATATAATGATATGAATACAAATTTGCTGCTGGCAATCCATCAACCTCAGTTCTTGCAATCGAATTAATCAAAATATTCTGACCATTTTCATCTTGCCATGAGTAAGATGACTCAACCGAACCCTTGAACTCAAACTCCTCCAAGTTAGGGTCTTTTAGAATGCCCTGAGCCGAGAATTTTGGTTTCTCTTCAGCCGTAACATTAACTAAAGTATCTTCAGATGCCTCAATTGTAGATGGCGCTTCTATTTGCCCTTCTTCTGAAGAACAGCTTATCATAACAACTGATGCAAAAATTATATTTAGGCCATTTAGTCTCATTCTACATTCCTGGTAAACCTTTGCCTCCCATTCCTTTCATTTGACGCATCATATTGGCCATGTTCTTTTTATTAGACATCATGTGCATGACCTTTTTAGTCTCATTAAACTGTTTTATCAATTTGTTCACATCTTGAATTGATGTTCCAGACCCAGCTGCAATTCTCTTTTTTCGAGAACCGTTCAATACTTCTGGTTTACCTCTCTCGGTTGGCGTCATAGATTGAATAATGGCTTCAATTCCCTTGAAAGCATCATCATCAATATCCATATCCAATATAATAGCATTTTCTTCTATTAACTCTGAAATTGATGGAAATTATATCAATTAACTTTCTCCACTATTTATATAATCGATATATCCTTTATTTATATTAAA
>JAUHXX010000187.1 GCA_030426825.1 Bacteroidia bacterium
GAGGCATGCTGTTATGCTCTGGAGTTGAAACGATTAATCCATCTGCTTCATTAAATTTTGCCACCAGATCTTTGATTTTTTGATGCGAACCAACTTCATTTTCAATATCTACTGAAAACATAGGAGGTTCAAAATCTTGTAAATCTATATATTCAACAGATGCTTTAGACACTAAAGATCCTGCATATTTCACTAGTTCTTTATTGATTGACGTTGAGGAATTTGATCCTGCAAAAACGATTATTTTTTTCATCATGTGTTTTTATTATTGACGTAAACTTAGTTCAAATCTTTCGTGAATTTTCATCATAAATTTTGATAGTCTTATAAATCATTTTTATACTTGAGGCCAAATAAGGCCATATGAAGCATAGAGTGAGAAGATTTTTATTGATTGTAAACTATCAAACATTGATAATCTCGGCTTTAGCAGTTGCTTCAACAGCGATCTGTATTCATTATAAATACGAGGCTGAATTCCCTTTAACCTTAGTGGCCATGTCAATCGTTTTTCCAATAGTATTTTCAATTGGAGGAGCATATAAAAGGCGTGAAGCTGCCTTGAAAGAATATGCCGCTATCAAAGGATATTTGAGATCAATTTACTTTGTTTCAAGAGATTGGCTTGAAAATCCTAAGCCTGAAAATGTATCAAAAATGAAAGTCATCATTCATGATTTTCTAGAAAACTTTAGAACCTTGTTTTTAGGTCGTAAAAACGAGATGGAACTCAATGAAAAAGCCTGTTACAAAGATTTCTCTAAAATTTCAAAATATATTAAACATGACTTGAGGGAAGAGGGTTTATCATCAGGCGAATGTTCTAGAACCAATCAGTATCTTCAAAAAATGATGATTTCGTTTGAATCTATCAAACACATTTATCAATACAGAACACCACGGACTTTAAGGGCGTTTTCGAACCTATTTATTAAAATAATGCCGATACTTTATGGGCCTTACTTTGCTTTTCAAGCTGAAGAAATGTCATGGGGTTTGGAATATGTGATTCCAATTCTGTTAACCATGATTTTGGTAAGTCTTGATAATATACAAGAGCATTTAGAAAATCCTTTTGATCAAGTTGGCGAAGATGACATCACCATTTCGGTGGAGAAATTCATTGATAATTTGGATGATTAAAATTCAAATCCAGCTAATACGACATCATCAGTTTGTGCGATATCACCTTTCCATTTGTCAAATGCCTGAATAAATAGTTTTGTTTGCTCTTCAAAGTCTTTTTCATGAACTTGTTGAATCAAATTATTTACAGTTCTACGATTCATTTTTCTTGTTTCTGGACCACCAAATTGATCAGGAAAACCATCTGAATAGATATAGAATCTGTTTTTTACACCACATTCAATTTCATGGGTAGTAAAATTGGCATCTTCGTAATCCGTACCTATAGAATATTTATTGGCGTTAATTGTAATCATCTCACCATCACGCATGTGAATTAGAGGTCTTTTAGCTCCTGCAAACTTCAACGTCCTTTCTTTCTTATTAAAAACACAAACACCAACATCCATTCCGTCTTGAATTTGCACATCTCGTTTTGAGGATAATGAATTAATGATTTCGGCGTTCAACATATTTAATATTTGCCCAGGATCTATCACTTTATGGTGAATCACAATTGATGACAATAAGTTGATTCCAATAATCGTCATAAAAGCTCCTGGAACACCATGCCCTGTACAATCACCTATAACTACAACCAAATTATCATCCACTTCTTCAGTCCAATAAAAATCTCCACTGACTATGTCTTTTGGTCTAAAGAACAAGGTATGATTAGGAATTAATCCGTTGTGATTTAAATCTTTAGGAATATGCGCTTCCTGAATCATTTTAGCATAGTTGATACTTGAGGTGATCTCTTTGTTTTTTGATTCAATCTGCTCTTTTAATCTAGTTTGCTGAATCGCTATAGCCAATCCATTCGCAATTTCGTTGGAGATATTGACATAATCTTCTAATCCTTCCATCTGCTCAACTCCATCTTTAAAGCACACATTGAAAGATCCAATTAATAAATCACCATGAAACAAAGGAGACATTAATGTTGCATTCACTCCCTCTTCAATCAAAATTAGATCGGTTTTAGACTTCTCCTCTTTATCTTTAATATTCATCAGAATATGAGATTTTGTTACTGAAAGTCTCTCAAGAGCACTAAAATCTTTTAATGAGAATACTTTTTTATCAGTCAAGGAAACCACATTGTCCGCTTTTGAGGTGTATGAGTAGAAATTCTTGTTGCGATAATCAAAAAGCGCCAAACTTGCTCTTAATATAGGTAAGCTGTTTAAAGTTTTGTTCAATGAATTATAGATGATGTCTTCAGTCGTTTCAGAAGTTAAAATGGTCTTTTCAATTTCATGGATGACACCCAATCGTTTATTCAAGTTTTCTAATTGAATTTCTTGATTCTTTTTGGCGGTTATATCTTCACTTACCCCTGAAATCATTACCGGTATTCCTTCGTTATTATTCACCAAATAAGTTTTAGAACTCACCCATTTGGTCTTTCCTTTTACGGTGATTCTATACTCTTCATTGAATTCACCTAACCTACCAGACTTTTGAAATTCGGCTACAACTCGTTCTTTATCATCTGGATGAACCTGGTCTGACCAACTTTTAGGATTTTCAATTAGTGTTTCTGCTTTTACTCCAAAGATTTTCTCATAGCTTTCACTTACAAAAATGAGTTTTCTAGAATTATAATCTGAGAGCCAAAACACTTGTTTAATCGATTTGATGAGATGCCGGAAATTTAATTCGCTCTCAGCTAATTGAGCTTCTTTCTTTTTAAGATCTGCATGCGCTTTCCCAAGATTTCGTTCTTGCTCTTTCTGATCAGTAATATCCACACCCAGAACAAAGTATTTGTCAATTTCACCATTGTGATTTTTTAATGGAATAACATCCACTTTTGCGTAAACTTTTTCGCCTGATTTTTTATGATGAACAATTTCTCCACTAAATTTTTCTCCCAATTGAAAAACCATTTTATCAATGATTTGGATCACCTTAGAGTCTCTGTTATGCAGCACATCAGATGGGAATTTACCGATTACCTCCTTCTGTGTATATCCGAATTTTTTCTCAAAGGCTTCATTCACCCATTCGATTCCATCTTTGACATGGGCAATAATGATATAATTTGTGGTATTACTAGCAACAAGAGAAAGTTTAGTCAATTCTTCTTGACTTTGTTTAACTTCAGTGATATCCTGACATATCCCCGAATTTCTAAACACTTCTCCTTTTTCATTTTCTATCGGAAATGATCTTTCACGAATCCATCTGATTTTACCATCAACGACAACCCTATATTCTATTTCATAACTTTCACCAGAGTTAACTAAGCGATTAGCTTCTTCAACTATTGGTAAATCTTCTTTGTGAACGAATTTTTTTTGATGACTTAACCCCTTGTAAAAGAACTCGGGATCAGCTCCCATAACCTTTTCACATCCAGGACTGATGTATTCATATTTAAGCTCTGCAATATTGTATAGATAGAATACTTCTGAAAGGGTTTCGTTGATCTGTCTGAATTTATTTTCACTTTCTTTTAATTCGTCAAGGGCCTTTTTTCTTTCTGTAACGTCCTGTCCAATACCTAACACCCTATTACCTTCTATGCGTTTATCTTTCCAAAGTATCCATTTAGTCTCACCAGACTTACTAATGAAGGCTTGATAATCTGTTACTGTAGGCTCTTCTTCTCCTCTAGCAATGGCCCCTAAATTCTTGTGCATTTCACGAATTGCTTCATCAGAAAAGCCCACTTTTTTGTACCAGCCTTTTTGGACCACTTCGTTAGGAGAATAGCCGAGTATCTTTTTAACCGAATTGGAAGCATAAATTGTTCGTCCTTTTTCGTTTGCAATCAACACCAATGCATCTACCTCATTAACAATTTCATTGGAACGTATTAATTGTTTCTTTGAGTTGATTTTGGCAATAAACACCATACTTACAACGCTAAGAGTAACAAAAATACCTAAAGCATATTCAGAAACAGACATACTCGGTTCAGCTACTAAAGAGTAAGCAATGACAGCCAGAAAAATATAGGTCATTGCAAAGATTGAAAAGTGACGGATTTTTAAAAATACAGCTGGGGCTGCTGCAACAACAATAATCACATCAACATAATAATTTCCGTCAATGTTATTTTGAACCAGAAAAAAGAATAAGAAAATAGTTAACGCATAGTACAATTGGTATGAAATGGACGTGAACTTATTCAATATTCTATCGCTTCTGTAAGACCCTAATAATGGTATTATTATTAGCGCAGAACAACCGATTCTCAGCCAAAGCGAATCATAAATTGAACTTTCTGAGATTGATCTGAAATAGCCTAGAATCGGTGCCAATAAGGCAGCAGCAAAAAACAATAATCTCAATACTCGAAGTCGTTCAATTCTAAAATATTCTTGTGCAGATAATTCAGAATTCTTATTTATGAACACGAATACCCCAACCATGAAAATCGCTAGGACTATAAGAATCATTAAAAACTCAAACCAAGGTTCTGTCCAAAAAGCCTTATTTTTCTGTGTGGCCACTTGCTCAGTAAGTTCTTGAATTTTTTCATCTTTTTCATTTAATTCTAACTCAACTTCAACCTGCTTCGCAATTTTTAAATTCTCATCAGTGTTCAAGGAGTCAGACAAATCCGAGTACTTTTTATGGTATGCCAGGGCTTTTTCAAAGTCCTGATTAGTCTCATAACATTGGTACAGTCCAAAATAGGCATCTTTTACTTGGACATATGCCTCCATCTCAGTTGCAGCGGAGAGCGACTCTTTGAATAAATTTAAAGCTGTTGCATTTTCATTTTGAACCAACTTTAATTGCGCTAAACTCAATTTAGAATGAAGAATGCCGAATTCATCTCCAATCTCTTCCCTTATTTCAATGGATTTTTTGATATTTTCTTCAGCAATTTCAACGTCTCCCAGTTCTTTTTGACTATTTCCTAAATTCGCTAGGGTCATGGCCAAACCGTGCTGGTCATCCAGCTTCTTCTTTAGCTCAATCGAGGTATTGTACAATTCAATCGCTTTCTCAAACTTTCCCAGGTCGTGATAAACTTGTCCAAGATTATTATAAGTCATGGCTAATCCATAATCATCATTCAAGGCTTTCTTGAGATCAATTGATTTTTGGTAAAAATCTTTTGCTTTATAGAGCTGCTTGAGATCTTTGTAGACATTACCTATATTATTATAGGATACCGAGATAGAGGCGGAATCATTATTGGCTTTTCTGATTACTAAAGACTCGGCAAAATAATTTAAGGCATTGTAATAAAATCCTTGTTCGTATTCAATTACTCCAATGTTATTTCCCGCACTTGCAATTCCTAAGGGCATGTCAGCCAGCTCGTAATAGGCCATTGTTTCTTCAAAATAGGCCTTGCAGTCTTTTAACTGCCCTTGGAAGTAAGAAATTAAACCAAGTTGATTGAAGCTTTGAGCTGCAAGTTTGTATTCCTTATTTTCAATTGCAAGAATACTTGCTGAATTGGCCAATTGAATCGCCTCCATCTCATCTTCGTGTTGCAGAACTCGCGAAGTATACAACATTGTTTTAATGCGCGTTGAATCAACTTCATCACTTTCAATGATGCCGTACAAACTGTCCAGATTCTGCCCAATTACAGAAAATGGCACTAGCAGTAAGAAAAGTACAATTAATCGAATTTTTTCCATTGGTCAAATCAAGCAAACCAAATATAAGGATTCAGAAATCCAATTGCGGATAATACTAATTTCAAATACGGTTTATTCGACCAGTGAAACGGTTTTCAGGGTAAGCTGCATTTCAACCTTTTTTCCTACTTGTCAAAATCGCTTCTACATCCTTAAATGTTGTACCTTTTGCGGCTAATAAAATTAGGTAATGAAAAAACAGGTCTGCAGACTCATTCAGAAATAATTCCTGATCATTGTCTTTAGCCTCAATTACTACTTCAACGGCCTCCTCTCCTACTTTCTGAGCAATTTTATTAATGCCTTTTTTGAATAATGATGAGACATATGAATTTTCATCATCTATCTTACTTTTTACCTGAATCTCTTTTTCTAGGTAATCAATGATATTGGGTTCAGTATCCCCCCAACAAGTGGACGTACCTGTGTGGCAGCAAGGTCCTTCTGGAATAACTTTAAACAAAAGAGTATCCTTGTCACAGTCCAATTCATAGCTCACCAAATTGAGGTAGTTTTGAGAGGTTTCTCCTTTAACCCAAATCCTGTTTTTAGATCGGCTGTAAAAAGTGATTTTCTTATTCTCAAGAGTTAAATCAAATGCCTCTTGATTCATGTAACCTAGCATTAATATATCTTTAGTGTTGATATCCTGAATAATGGCTGGGATTAAGCCTTTTTCGTTAAATTTCATTTGATTCATTTTCTAATGGGTATTCCAGCGTTAATTAATTTGTTTTTTAAGTTCTCAATTTTTATTTCACCAAAATGAAAAACCGAAGCTGCTAATGCGGCATCTACCTGGGCGATTTCAAATACATCTTCGAAATCTTTAATTGAACCTGCTCCGCCAGATGCGATTACCGGAACATTGAGTTTTTCGGTTAAGGATTTTAGCGCTTGTAGTGAAAAGCCACTTTTCACACCATCATTTTCCATTGATGTGAACAAAATTTCTCCTGCTCCGCGTTCAACACCTTCTACACACCAATCAAAGAGTTCTAGATCGGTTTGAACAGTTCCTCCTGCCAAAAAAACACGCCAAATGCCGTCAATTCTTTTGGCATCAACAGCTAGCACAATGCACTGATTTCCGTATTTATCGCTCAATTCATTAATTAGATTTGGATTCTTAACAGCTGCTGAGTTAATAGCTATTTTGTCTGCTCCTGCGTTTAAGATAATTTCAGCATCTTCTAAGGATTTGATTCCACCACCAACTGTAAATGGAATATTGACTTTGCTAGCAACAGCTTCAACCATTAAAGAGAGGGTTTTTCGTTTTTCTTGGGTTGCTGATATGTCTAAAAACACCAATTCATCCGCACCTTCATTTGCATATCGCTCTGCCTGTTCAACTGGATCACCCGCATCAACCAAATTGACGAAATTTACTCCTTTCACAGTTCTACCGTCCTTAACATCTAAACACGGAATTATTCTCTTAGTCAACATATTCTCGTAGTTCTTTTAGGGAAATTCTATTCTCGTAAATGGCTTTTCCGATAATTACACCTGATACATTCAAAGCTTTTAGTTTGTCCAAATCATCCGTAGATGAGACGCCTCCAGACGCTACAAGTTCAAGTGAATCGAACTGCTCTTTTATTTTTTTATACAATCCAATAGAAGGCCCCGTCAACATGCCATCAACATTAACATCCGTTGATATTACAGAAACATAGGGTGAAATACTTTTGATGAAGTTCAACTTCACTGAACTCCGCCAGTTGTCCATGTTGGGCATATTTTGAAACTCCTGCCATATTTTTTCCATCTGCGATTCCGAAGTAATAGCCTGA
>JAUHXX010000188.1 GCA_030426825.1 Bacteroidia bacterium
AGACGTTTCGCAAGAATTAGATGATTTTAAAAATGATTTTCCAGGTAAAAAAATATGGGTCACCGAATGGAATTTAGTTGGTGGAACGGATAGTAAAAATTTAAACTTCATCAACACACCATTGCATGCAGCGTTTGTTCAAGAATATGCCATGAGCTTTCTGGAATACAATGCAAATAATGGAAATCTCATTGAAATGACTGCTCATCACAGGATAGGATATGACAATAAATGGTCTATCATCCAAACAGAAGACGGAGACAACAGTGTCGCCAACGTGCGAGCAGCAGCTCATCCGATTCGATTCTTAAATGAGTTGTACGTTTATGATAATTTTCATTTTATCGGGAATATTCTTACAGATGGAACAACTGAATATGATACTAAAGAGGCAAAAGCTACAGTAGTTTATCAAATCCAAGATAATGGGCATCCTCAGGATAGAATCTTAATTTACTACACCAATAAAACTGCGGATAAAATAGCGCTAAATATCCCGCAATATATCAATAACTTATCGGTTAATTCAGCTGTTCTTTCATGCATTAGCGGTGATCAATTGTTTACGTATGGGCCGAGCAATTCTACCTTCGGAAAGAACTCTTTTAATAACAGCACTCAGACCTATGAAAATCAAGATTTAGATGGTTTAGGATACGGTCTAATCAATAATCAACTCCAAGAGGAAGTCAATTTGCCGTTGACTGTTGGAGGCAGTGATTCTTTAGATGCTAATTCTGTGGGCTTAATTGTTGTTAACCTTGAACCGATAGGAACTGGATTAAATGAGGCTTTAGATCCGCAAATCAAAGTTTACCCAAACCCGGCTAATGAGCGCCTGTTTGTGGTGGGGTATTCAGGTGAATATTCTTTGATTGATCTTTCCGGAAGAGTTGTGGCAAGCGGAACCATTGAGTCGGGAAATTCAATTGAACTTTCAGACTTTGTTGCTGGGGTTTATGTTTTGAAAATGGAGAAGGAGCAAATAAAAATTGTCGTACGTTGATCACTCAAATCGATAAGTAAAAAACCGCCCCTCCATCTCTTTGGCACCAGTTTTACTGTAATAAGTCATGGCATTTTGATCATCTTTTTTTACGGCTACATGCATCTCTTTGATCTTGTGATCGGTGCAGAATTTTTTAGCAAAATTCAAGAGCTCAACGCCAACCCCTTTTCCTTGATGCGAGGGTTTTATGGCTACATCATAAACGAATAAATCCAAACCACCTCTGTAGTAATTCGGCACAATGTGCGCAGTGAGTCCGCCGGCCAGCTCAAAACCCACCGTAGCACCTATAGCAACAAAATTCCGATTGTCTCGCACTAACTTTAACTGATCTTCATCAAGCGCTGGAACGTTTAAATCAAAAACATCAATGAAGATATTTCGCAATTCAACGAATTTTTCAATTTCATCTGGTTTTATAAGTTCGATTACCATTTCAACTTATTTAAACATATAAGTTACAAAAATGAGATGGCATTTTCTAAATTAAGCTGAACTGATGTTTACAAATCAACCACTAATTTAGCGCTCATTTTAAAAACAGGAGATCCTAAATGGAAAACTTGAAGGTCGCAAAACTGCATAGTTAATTGATTGCCCTGTCTAGTTAAATACATGGATTTATTTTCCTCAATGTCAAAGTATTCCAGCCCATGATTGTGACCCCATAAATGGAAATGTACATCTAGATCTCCATCATCAACGCTGTCCCAAAAATAGTTATGGCCACCAATAATGTTGAAAGTACTGGAATGTTCAGGTAATTTTTTGCCAAAATAAACGGTGAAATCATTTACTCCATTAAAGTTAATTTGCGAAGGTGAGTTATCTTGACTATCAAAATAAGTTATCGAAAGTGCATCCTCTGTAAATTGTGATTCATAGCTAGCATCATAATAAATTTTATTGACCTCTGGAGGTTCAGGACAATCACAGGTTTTAGGAGTCATTTCAATGGTCTGGTCTAAAATAAATGTTTGACATCCCTCATCATTGATACTTACTTCAACCGAGTATTCACCAACATCTTTAATGCTGAAATTTTCAATCACAAAATTTTCATCATCTGGTGTTCGATCACCAACAAAGTTGGTATATGGGGTCATGTCTGGAACTTTCCAATAAAAATAGGTGTTTGATGCACCTTCATAATTATCAACATTGAGTTCAAGTGTTTCTCCCTCGTTAACAACAGCTGGTGCGTTTAGAATATATTCGGTACCACAGTCTGTCTTTTTGAAGCAAGAAAATAGCAATAATGATAGTGCTATGAATAGGGTGACATGTAATTTGTTCATTGGAAATAAAGTTAGAGTTTATAACTCGTTAAACGGATGATAATTGTCTTAAAAATACTAATCTCATAGTTAAGGTTATAGCTACTTTTGAATCGCGTAATCAATAATTAATAAGCCTCCATTAACTAACTTTAATTGAACCCATCCTAACTTTTCCGTTCCTTCAACTGCCATTTTAAAACCAATATACTTATTAAGGTTGAATTCAAAGTTGCCACAATAGCGTTCGTAGCTTACTGATAAAAAAACTGTGGTGTCGCTTGATCCACCTTGAGGTAAGGTGTAACCCCAACTTTTTCGTAATAATTGAGCGGTTGAGCTGCCATAGTCACTTTTGTTAATGATTGCTCCTGAGTCAAAATAAATGGGTTGATCATGAATTGATGAAACAGGGTTTTGCAAATATTCTGCCTTACAAGACTCTCCCTCTTTTATCTCTTTAATGACCGGATTACTGCCTGAGTAGGTGGTGTCAACTCTTTCATGCAGTACAAATCCGTCTTTGACCTGAAAAAAAGACATTGTAGTACTGACAAGGTTAAGACTCACTCCATCAGAGGGACCCGGCCCTTCGGTGAAACTTGATTCAATCTCAAATCCGTTTGTGTAACTGCACCAGATCGGATAATTAGCAGAAACTTCAAGTTGTCCTGCATTTGCTAAATGAAAGGTGTCGTTCATTATACGGTAGAGGCAGTTAGTCGTGTCTCCAATGGTGAGTTCGTCTGGAGTGTTCGAAAGTGGTTGTGGGCAATTGATAATTTCTTCCTCTGGTTCAGCTTGATCTTTTCTGCATGCTGTGAACGCAAATAGAATTGCACTCAAGTAAAGTAACTTTTTCATTCGTTTGTTTTGGTAAATCTATTAACGGGAATTAAAGTCGAATGGTTGAAGGTACAGAAAGTATAGGGGTTAAATCATTTTCCCCAAATCTTGCTAAAGGCATTATAAACAGCTAGATGGAGTGCGTCCCCATGATTTTGTTTTTCAAAAAATTCGAAAAACAATTGGGTATTATCACCTTTATCTTTCAGCAATTTTTCATAGAGTTCTTTTGCTGTTCGCTCCATTATTTCACCTTCTTTACCTACGGCAATATAAACGGACTTGTTGGACGCATAAGGTTCAGGTTCCAATTCTAACAATGACTCATCATCCCACCAAATGCTTGGACTTACAATAATATAGTTGTCACATAAATTTGGGCGTTTGAGAAGGATTTCTGTAGCCAATAAACCACCTAAAGACTGCCCAATAACTGTTTTTATGCTGTCCGTTTTGTAATGCTCATCAATGAAAGGTTGAACTTCTAAGCTTAAAAAATGCATAAAAGCATCTGATTCTCCGGTGGTCGGAAAATCTTTTTTGTCTTTCTTGTTAGTTGTAGGATAAGTAAAGTCACGTTTTCTATCTACGTTAGCAATACCCACCACTATGGATTCTGGTAACATATCGATCCACGAGAATGATCCAAATTGAACCAATCCCGCAATGTGAATGAAATCTTCATCTGCCGACCCATCCAACAAATAAATCACAGGATACGTTTTTGAAGAATCAGGTGAATATCCTTGCGGGAGATAAATATTTAAAATCCGCTCTTCAAATAGCACTTCAGATTTTAAGGTCACTTGCTCACCAATTGAAAATGGTTGTTTACTGATGACCTCTGCTGGTTTTTGAGCTGAAACAATTCCTGTAGATATCAGGATGAAAAAAAGGGCAAATAATTTCATAAATTAAGGTTTATTCTTTTCGGTGCATAGCTCCAACTCTTTCTTCAGTTCTTCGTTCAGATTTGAATGTTTTGGTAAGAAAAGCTTGAACGCTTTGAAAAACTTGTAAAAACAGCAACAATACTGCTACCTTGCTAGCATGAACATCCTCAATTAAACCATAAATGATGGTGCCAATTATTAGCACTTGAAGCGTTAGGTTAAAAATGTGACGAGTGCCTACTTTCACTTCTTTTAAGGCAATAGATCCAAAAATCACCATGGCTGACATCATGATGAGGTAAAACCAAAACACAACAGTTCGAACTGATTCATTATAAATTGACCAGAACAGAAAGCCCATCATGACAAGATTAATCAAGGCATATTTGTACTTGGCATTTTTGCCTTTAGGTTCTTCGATATGTTCTTCGTTTATTTCTGACATCTGCAACTAAACTACTAAATTATACCAAGCAAAATAGACTATCTTTTTGAGATAGTCTATTCAATAGAATAAAGAAAATGTATTTGACCGTGGGATTTTTTATGACTTCACTCGGTTCTGTTCAGATTCTGAACCAGACCCATTGTGTTTTGGTTTATTTGAGGTTGGTTTACCAAATCGATAAGAAAAAGCAAGTGAGACGCTTCGTGAATTGAATTTACTATTCCAGTCTGCCTCTGTTTGATTCAGGTTATTGATAATGCCATCACCTTTTCTTGAGAAGAAAATATCATTGGCGTTTAAACGCAAGTTCCCTTTACCTTTAAAAAGAGTTTTCTGAATTCCGCAATGCATGGTGGCATATGATTTAATCAACAGCTGTGAATAAACTTGATCACTTAGGTAGCGCCCTCCAACACTAATTTTCCAACCTTTATTTAACGATACGGTATTGTCTAAACTGGCGTACACATTTATACCGCTAGCGTTAAGTTGTTCAGTATACAATTGACTTTCAAATTTAACATAGGATGCTTGAGCATAGGCATTGACCGTGTACCATTTTGCTATTGGAATGTTTGTGTTGATCGCTAAGGTTAAAAACTGACTATTCGAAATATTTCCGGGTCTACTATAGTAAATCCCATTTTGTATCTCTAGTGTTTCGTTAATACCATCTACCATTAAGGCATAAGAAAGTTCTGTGTTGATGATGTTTTTATAAGAATGACTTAAGGATAGATTATGAGAGTACGTAGGCAACAAATTAGGATTTCCGGTATAGTATGTAAACTTGTCTAATGGACTGATAAAAGGGTTTAAGTCTTGAAAGTAGGGACGTTCAATTCTTCTTCCATAAGAGAAATTAATGTTGTTGTTTCCTGCAGAGTCTAGAGGTCTTGCAACATAAAGGGTTGGAAACAAAGAAGCATAGTTTCTGGTAAAGCTGGTATCAGGGGTTTGAACATTGCCCAATTGATTACCTTTTAGGTTAGTAGATTCTCCTCTCAAACCTAATTGCAGCTGGATTTTCCCAAAGGCATGATTGAAGTTGAGGTAGGCCGCGTTAATCCATTCGTCATATAAAAAACGGTTACTCAAATTGTAGTCGGGTGTGGTGATGCCCTCAACCGTAGTTGAGTAAATTGCTTCATTGTCTGTTTGGGTGAAAGCAGACCGAATTCCGGTAGAAAAAGTTGACCCATTTTTAAAAGGTTTTGTATAATCAACTTTAGCGGCGTAAATACTGATTTGAGAAGGTATCTGACCATCTATTTGATCTGAGTAGATTAATGAATCATTGGGGATGTATTGAAAGTTTTTAAAAACTTGATCATTGGTAGATTTGTATTGTACATAATCAGCGTCAAAAGAAATTTTGCTCCCTAAACTGTCGAGATTTTGCTTAAAGTAAAAACTAACCAAATCATTCCCAAAAGTTGTTTCACTTACGTTGTCAGCGACTACACGTTGCAATAAATTTTCATTGGCATCCGAAACGAGAGAAGTATTGTCAATATCAGCCGTTCTTGGCGTTTGTGATTTTTTGTACGAGATGCCAAGAGAAGTTTTGTCGGTTGGATAAAGATCAATTGCTGCAGTTCCCTGAAGGTAAAAACCTCCTGAATTGTTAAAGGAATTTTGCTTAAATGAGGATTGTTCAACACCGGCCTCATTGAGGTAGTAGCGGTTAATATTCAGATCTTGAAAATTTTCCCAAAATCCGGCATTCAAATTGGTTGAAAAGCTAATTTTTTCACGATTATAATTTAAGTTTAAGCTGTTGTTACTTCCATTATAAACGCTTCTTCTGTAGCTTACCGAAGCATTTCCGAACACGCCTTTAAAGGTATTTCGTTTGATGTTTATATTGATGATTCCGGTATTACCTGAGGCATCATAACTTGCAGGCGGATTGTCAATAATTTCTATGTTTTTTATTGATCCGGCCGGTAATGAGCGCAGGTAGTTTTCTAATTCTGTTCCTGATAAATAAGAAGGTTTATCATTAATATAAACCGCTACGCCAGTTCTACCTTTTACAACTATCTGCCCATTTTGATCAATGGTTACACCTGGCGCTAGTTCTAAAATTTCGAGTGCATTTGTTCCAGCACCAGCCACCATGGCATCTGGAGTGACAACAAGTCGGTCGATTTTTCTTTCAACAAAGGGAATTGAACCATCTACAGTAACTTGTTGTAAAACATTTTCATCCGTCTTTAGCTTAATTTCTGGCAAAGTAATGGACTCTTTTAGTGCTATGATTTCACTGTAGTCTTCATAGCCTGTATATTTTATTTTAAAGATGTATTGGTTGGCAGCAATATCATTTATAATAAAAGTACCGTCTTTATCGGTAAACCCATTTTTTACCAAACTTGAGTCTGCTGCCTTATAAAGTGATAGCAAAGCCAAATCAATTCCTTCGTTGTTTTCATCAAGAATTTTTCCGGTGATTGTGTAAGTGCTTTGAGCTAGTAAGTTAGATGTAGATAATAGAAGTAGGGCAATTAGGGATCTCATTTCGTAAGGTTTAAAAATTTAGTTGAACTAATTATTTGAATACAGCAAATGTAGAGGCATGCAGGTTCTAAAAATTGTTAAAGCATGTTAATCAGACCCAAAAGTTGTTAAACGGTTCGAATCCTCTTAGGAATGGAAGAGCGAAATAAATCATCAATTCTCGATTGATTGATGAACGGTTTGATTGCTTGTCTAAAAGGGGGCTCGTTAATCAACAACTGTTTCATCTACGACAAAAGTGTAGATGTTCACGTACTTGCCTTCATTTGTGTAAGTCCAATAGCTTTCTGTGAGTTGTACGGTATTTGTGCTTGAGCTGATCGCATCTAAAGAAAGTTGATCTGCCGTGCGCTCATCACCCTTAGCTTTACGTCCGCTTAACTTAATGGCCGTATGAAATTCAATACTTACACCAGGTGGAAAAGTGTCTTTTTTGGCAAACCCTTCATTGTAGTAGTCTAAAATTACGGTATCCGGATGATTATTATCTAGGTGATATTG
>JAUHXX010000189.1 GCA_030426825.1 Bacteroidia bacterium
GTAAATTAATGGCATCATGAGACATATAATAAGCAGTTGCATATTGAACCGCAATTGCGGCAGCTTCACCCGCCGGCATATCTCCAATTTCTGCCACGGCATCTTCACTTGTCACTGCGTATTGGGCATAACCTCCAAAACGTGTAAAGGCAACTACCCTTTTACCAATAAGATCAGTATTTCCGTTTGACCCGACCTCCTCAACAATTCCTACAACTTCATATCCAACTATGCAAGGCATTTTGGGAGCCGCCTCATAAAGGCCTAATCGCGCCATGACGTCAGCATAATTCAAACCAAAGCATTCTACCTTGATCAAAACAGTGCCTTCAACACAATTAGGTTTTGCTACTTCTCGGATTTCAAAGGCTTGCTTAGCCGTACCTTTCTTTACTAAAACGGCGGCTTTCATTTGTTGCGTCATGAATGTTGATTTTTTTAATCTTTCTTTTTGGAATATCCTTCTACTACTACAACGAATTCACCTTTTATAGGATTTGATTCGAAGTGTTTAATAAGATCTGAAGCAGAACCTCTAATCGTTTCTTCAAATTTCTTTGAAATTTCACGACAAATCGCAATTTGTCGATCTTCAGCAAAGACTTCTTTAAACTGAGTAAGGGCCTTTACTATTCGGTGAGGTGATTCATACAGTACAGTTGTTCTCTCCTCTTCCGCAATTTTTTGAATTCTCGTTTGACGGCCTTTTTTATGCGGTAAAAACCCCTCGTAAACAAACTTTTCACAAGGAAAACCCGAATTGACAAGTGCTGGAACAAAAGCGGTTGCACCCGGCAGGCAATCTACTTCAATATCTGCATTTACACAAGCACGTATCAGTAAAAAACCTGGGTCTGAAATACCTGGTGTGCCCGCATCTGACACTAAAGCGTAATCCAATCCGTTCTGAATTTCTTCCACTAACCGATCGACTACTTTATGTTCGTTATTGAGATGATAGCTGATTAATTTATTTTCAATTTCGTATTTTGAAAATAGGTTCTTTGTTGTTCGCGTATCTTCAGCTAAAACAGCATCTACTTCTTTTAAAATTCGCAGTGCACGAAGTGTAATGTCTTCTAAATTACCGATTGGCGTAGGAACAACGAATAGCTTTCCCATTATTCAAAACTTACTTGATACATGGTTGGCCACAACTTGCCGGTCATTAGAATGGTGTTGCTAATAGAATCGTATGCAATACCATTAAGATAATCGACTCCTATTGGCTGTTCGTTTACAATCTCCGAACAATCGATATAAGCAATCACCTTACCAGTTTCTGGGTCAACCTCAACGATTTTAGAATCCGTATAGATGTTGGCAAAAAGACGACCATTAATTAACTCCAACTCATTTAATTGCACGGCGCTACTTTGGTTGTCGAAAACGTGTATCTTCCTAACCTCTTCAAAGGTATGACGGTTTCTCCAAACCACTTGATCTGAACCATTACTCATGATAATATGTTCACCATCATTGGTCAAACCCCATCCTTCACCAACATAAGTAAATTCATTGATTTTATTGAATTCTAAATCGTAAACCTGGCATTTTCCCGCACGATAAGTGATTTGATAAATGGTATCATTGATAATGGTCATTCCCTCACCAAAATAATTAGGATCTAAATCAACCTGTCTTTTTATTAATCCAGATTTAAGGTCCGTTTCAGCAACGTAAGATGTTCCGTATTGCCCTGTGCTTTCAAATAAATTTCCTTTATAAAATTCGAGTCCTTGTGTATAGGATTTTGGATCATGCGGATATTTATTAATAACCTTCAACTTCTTGTTTACTGGCTCGACATCTGAGAATAAGACGACACTTCTCGTGTCAATGTGGTTTTTACCATCTGTTCCGAAATAAACTAATTTCACTTCCAATTTCCCTACTCGCGCATCAATTGTTGGAATGGTGATTTTCTGATTTTCTTTAGGAAGGTCCGTTTGAATCAATTCATCATCAAAAAATAATTCTAATAAATCAACCTCTTCTGGTTTATTGATTCTAATATCGACAACAATTTCATCTCCAACTGTATATTGTTCATTATTTGTCGGTGAAACTATTTGTGTTGCAGGAGTAACAGTAGTTTCAGGATTATCTTGAGGCTGTTCTCTTGTACAAGATTTAGCAATTGGAATAAGCACCAATGCACAGAGAACGACAAGAATAAAAATGTATTTTTTCATTTTAAAAATTCGCTATCATTTCCATTAAAACCTGTTTTTTTCTAGTGGATACAGGCACTCTAGTTCCATCTTTCATAATGATATATCCATCAGATTTAATGAACTCTTTTATAAATGTGGTATTGATTAAATGTGATTGATGAACTCTAATAAAACTGTGGTCTGAGAGGAGTTTATCGAATTCTTTCAAGGTTTTAGTGACTAACAATTTAGTTCCATCAGTAAAATAGAACATAGTGTAGTTAATGTTAGATTCACAACGCAAAATTTCATCCACCTGAACAATATGAATTTTCTCTAAGGTGTTAAGAGCAATACGTTTTGCCTGGTTAAAGTTTTCCTTTAACAGTTCTATTCGCTCAGCAGGTTTATCTTGCTTTTCAATCTTACTTACAGCATCCATTAATTCATCTGGATCGATTGGTTTTAACAAGTAATCAACAGCCGAAAACTTAAAAGCTTTTACCGCAAATTCATCAGATGCCGTTGTAAAAATCAACTTAAATTTGACTTCAGGTAAAATCTCTAGTAAATCAAAACCAGTTCCGTCTTGCATCTGAATATCAAGAAAAACGAGATCCGGATTTAACTCTTTAATAATTTTAGCTCCGCTTACTACACCTTCTGCGCTACCCACTACTTCAATGTTAACACAATAATTCTCTAAGTCTGATTTCAATACAGTGATCGCCTCAGGAATGTCATCAATGATTACAGCTCTTATCATTTTACAAATTCATTTTAATGCTTGCTACACTGATTTGATTGTGTGAAGCGTTGTAAATACTTTTACCGTCCTTAACCAAAATAACTTGAGGTGATTGATGTTCAACTTCAAAGGTTTCGGCTAATAAATTAGAAAGGTTTCTGAAGTTAATCAAATCTAAATAAACTGGGGTAACGTCCTCCAAATCCCAGTCACTTTCTACTCTGTTCATTGCCATTGAGCTTATTGAACAACGTATGCTGTGCTTAAAAAACATTACGGGATGCTCATTCGATTCTTGAATGAACTCTTTTAATTGTTCTTCATTTGTGAACTTAACCCAATTTATGTTTTGCTCTTTTTTAGAAGCTCCGAAAGAAAATAAACCCATTAATAAGCCGATTTAAACTGATTTAAAAATCGCACGTCATTTTCAGAATATAATCTTAAATCACCAACTCGATACTTTAACTGCGCTATTCTTTCCACACCCATACCAAAGGCAAAACCAGAATATACTTTAGGGTCAATATTAGCTGACTCCAACACATTTGGATCGACCATTCCACAACCTAAAATCTCTAACCAGCCCGTGTATTTACAAACGTTGCAGCCTTCAGATTTACAAATGGTGCAAGAAACATCTACCTCAGCGCTTGGTTCAGTAAATGGAAAATAAGAAGGTCTAAGCCTTATCTCAGCAGAACCTCCAAACATTTCTTGCGCGAAATATAATAGCGTCTGCTTTAAGTCAGCAAAAGATACATTTTTGTCAATATATAATCCTTCAACTTGGTGAAAGAAGCAATGCGCTCTGGCAGATATAGCTTCATTTCTATAAACACGTCCAGGAGATATCGTTCTAATTGGTGGTTTTTCATTTTCCATAACCCTCACTTGAACCGAAGAAGTATGAGTTCTTAAAGCCATCTCTTTTTCTCCTTTTTCGATAAAGAAAGTATCCTGCATATCTCTTGCAGGATGTTCAGGTGGAAAATTTAAGGCAGAAAAATTATGCCAGTCATCCTCAATTTCTGGACCTTCAGATACAGAAAAACCAATTCTACCAAATATTTCAATAATTTCATTTCGAATAACCGCCAAAGGATGCCTAGCTCCAAGCTCTACTTTTTCAGCAGGTCGACTATGATCAATCTTAGATTGACCCATTTGATTTTTATCGGCATTTAATTTTTTACCCTCTTCAAACTTTTCCTCCGCCAAATTTTTAAGGGAATTAATTAATTGGCCAAAATCTTTTTTCTGTTCGTTTGGAACGGATTTTAACTCTTGATACAGTCCCTTTAAAATATTTTTACTCCCCAAGAATTTAATCCTGAATGTCTCTAAAACCTCTTCTCCTTTGAGCTTTGAGCTATTAATTTCGGCCTTTAATTCTTCTATTTTCTCTTTTAAATTCATTCCAAGTGTAACTTTTGGCGGTGCGACTTTGTTTTACGTACAACCAAAACAAAGATTTTAGTTAACAAAATTACAAAAAATTAAGTTATGAAATCTTTAGAATACAAGGGCTGCTTGGCGATTATTGTTATTTGCTCACTGGCTCTATTTACTAGTTGTAGAAAAGAAAAAACGACTTTGGCAAAAATCAAAGTAGTGAATGAACTAAACGAAGTTCAGGATAATGCAATGGTGAGGTTGTGGCCAAACCCTGACCCTGTTTTGAATCAAATAGTTGTTGACGACACAACATTTACAGATTCAGAAGGGCTGAGTTATTTTGATTACACGGATGAATTTAACCTAGGTACTGCAGGGTTTAGGGTCTTAGAAATTGAAGTAGAAACTGAAGACGGTTTGTCAAGAGGTTCTGGAATAATTAAAATTGTAGAGGAAGAGACAACTGAGGTAACAGTTGTGGTTAATCCAATTTAATTTTAAAAAAAGCCAACTTTTTGCAATTGAAAACCGTATAGAATGTAGGATATACGATTAATTGATGAAAAAATCGTATTTTTGTTAAAGACTAAGAATTATATATTTACAAATAAGATAAGAAATGAAAAGGTTTTACGCTAAACTGGGGATAATAACAATGTTTGCTGCATTTGTAGGAATAGCATCTTTATCTTCATGCCGAAAAGAGGGTTCGACAGTTGCTAAGATTAAGGTGGTTGATACTTCTGGAGTAGCATTCCCTGGAGCTATGGTTAGACTTTATCCAACTCCTTCAGTGGCCGATCACGGAGCTATCATTATTGACGACACTATGTTTGCTGATGCTGACGGATACGCAACCTTTGATTACACAGACATGTTCAATCTTGGACAAGCTGGATTTACAGTATTAGATATTGAAATTAGAAGTGGTGACTCTTTATATGGAGAGGGAATTATTAAGATTGTTGAAGAAGAAACAACAGAAGAAGTTGTAATTCTACAGCCTTAATTCATTTTTATAAAATTATTAAACCCCGATTGAATTCAATCGGGGTTTTTTTATGCCCTTCAATGATATTGTGTAATTTTGATCTATGCTGGAAAACGCCTTGAACGTAGAAAACAAGCCAAGTGAAATTAAAGTTTGGTCAGTAAACGAAGATTATGGTTTTGAAATTTGTTCTATAAAATCTGAGCAAAATAAATTTCTGCTTGTCTTTACCAGAGGCTTATCTGATACACCTCAGCGCGTTAATGAAGAGCATCAAGATTTAGCACAGATTGAACTCTATTTTTGCTTGCCTGAATATTTTAATCTAGAAACCGAAGTTTGGCCAATTAAATGGTTAGAAAAAATAGCTTCTATTCCGCAGAAAAACAGCACTTGGCTGGGTATCGGTGATACTATACCAGCTGGGAATCCTCCTGAAGACCTGTCGGAACAGTTAGCTTGCAATCATTTTATTATCATGGAGCCAAAATGGATGACCAAGTTCATTACCAGACAATCAGACCTTAAATTCCTAGCTGTACTTCCCATCTTTCAAGAAGAGTTAGATTTCAAATTACGTAACTCACATACTGTTCTCTTTAAAAAACTTGAAAACAAAAGTGTTTCTGAAATGGTCGATACCTATCGCAGGTCCGTTTGTCGAAAAAGGCTATTTGGAATGATTTAAGATATATCTGTTTAAACAGCTATATTATCTATAAAAGTCGATTTTTTATCGAAATTTTTTAAATTGCTCACATTTAATGGTTTTAAATGTTTATTTTTAAACACTCTTATTGGTTGCCAGCTACTAAATTTGTAACTTATAAGAAATGAAAGCTACTAAACGAAATAAAAATGCAACGACTTACTCCAGCCGAGGAACAAGTGATGCTAAGATTATGGGGGTTACAACAGGCCACAGTTCAGGAAATAATTAATTTTTATCCAGCACCGAAACCTGCCTATAATACAACATCTACCATTGTTCGAATACTTGAACGTAAAGGCTATATTAAACATAAGAAAAAGGGGAGGGGATATATTTACCTTCCAAAAATCGAGCGAACTGAATACCGCAATTTTTTAGCAAAATGGTTGCTGGATAATTACTTTGATGGGTCTAATCAAGAAATCATTAATCATTTCAATGAAAATAAAAGCTTAGACGAATTGCTTTAAGCTGGATCCATTTCCATTAACTCAACTCTAAATCCGACATCTAAAATCTCAGGTAATACTTTTTGCCTCATAGCATGTTCTAACTGAAATTTATACGTTCCTGGAGTAGTAAATCTACCTCCTTTAAAAATTAAGATCTTGTTTTCAACGACAGTCCCGGAACTTTCACCCAACCATTCACCAGAAGGTTCTGCCAATATGAATTCTAATGTGTCTTTGTCTGCGTATCCATCAGGATAATTAGAGTATAAAAACATAAACAAATTCGAGAAAGCATAATCAGTACTTGTACGCACGTTAATGTACAAGTTTAACGGACTTAATGTGTCTGAAATATCGAATTCAAAAGTCTTAATATCATCATGATGCCAACCGTCATCAGCTACTGCAAAATTCTCTTCGTAAAGTTTATTGCTGTCACATGAAATCAAAATCAACGACAACAACACCGTGAAAAACAGTCTATTCAGTTTTTTTACTTTCATCTGATTTAGGCTTATTTGGACGTCTATTGTTCTTCTTTTTTTGATTTGGGTTGGGCCTACTTCCTTGTTTCGCGTTTTGGGCCTTAGGTTTATTCTTATTCGGTCCTTTAGCTTTAGGTTTATTTGAATTTTGCGGTTTAGCATCATTCTTAGGAGCTTGCTTTTTCTTATTAGGATGATTTGGCTTTTTCTTATTCGAATTTTCTCCTTTACTATTTTGCGTCTTATGCCCAGGTTTATTGTTGTTTGAACGTTTCTTATTTTTATTCTTCTTTTTTCGCTTAAAGACATTATCAAAACGATTCAAGCTGTCCTGACCAACGACATTTGTATAATCTGGCTCTTCCACTTCAATCTCTACAATAAAGTCTTTCAAATCAACCGGCTTTTTACCGGCTTTATTCATTGCAATTATTTCTTTAACGCGTTCTGGCGACAATGGTACAAAGACACCTGGACCTTTCGAATCTTTCTCCTGCTGCAGATACCACATTTGCTCTTTAAACACATCCGTTTTAACATGAAATGCGA
>JAUHXX010000190.1 GCA_030426825.1 Bacteroidia bacterium
TGTGATTTCAAAAATGTTGGCGAATTTTGAGATGATTAATTTTCTTAACTCTGCTTCTTCTTCTGCATCAAAATGCTGCTTTAGGTAAGTGAGATTACCTACAACAACAATCAATAAAAACTTATTTGAATAATTCTCCTTAATATCAGGAACGAAAACAAAGGCTGGGTCTTCTCCTATCATTTCTTTCACATCTTGAAAACCATTTTCAGAGACTTCAATAATAGAATTGACAAATACATTCGCAAGACGATCTGCATCTATCTTTCTTTTTAAGAGTTTTCCAATCATTCTACCAATTATTTCCTTAATCTGCTAAGATATTAAGATGGCAGCGAGCTGAGATCTTTGATTGATTTAGTTATTCACAGCAAAAAGTTGAGATTAAGAAGGTTTTATTGGTTTCAAACCTTCTTTTGCTCCGAGCTCCAATAGTAATGTGTAAGCGTCATTGTACGAGTTCCTGATTTCTCCTTCGAGAATGGCTTCTTTGATTTCGTTTTTTAAGTCACCAATAATTTTACTGGGTTCAAGACCAAATATTTTCATGATTTCTTGACCAGAAATAGGAGGTTGGAAGTTTCGGATGTTATCTTTCTCTTCAACGTCTTTCAACTTATTTCTAACTTTTTGAAAATTAGCACGATACTTCTGAACTTTAAATTCATTTTTTGAAGTGATATCAGCATCACAAAGTGTCATGAGGTCTTCAATGTCATCTCCGGCTTCAAATAACAGTCTTCTTACTGCAGTATCTGTTACTGAGCCATTTACTAGGGCGATAGGTCTCAAGTGTAAACGGACTAATTTTTGAACGTATTTCATCTTGGCGTCTAGGGGAAGCTTTAGTTTTTTAAATATCCCTGGTGTCATTCTTGCGCCAAGATCTTCATGACCATGAAATGTCCATCCAACTTTTTCATTGAACCTTTTCGTGTTTGGCTTAGCAATATCATGAAGGATTGCAGCCCATCTTAACCACAGATTATCAGTATTTTGGCTGATGTTGTCTAATACTTCTAAGGTGTGGTAAAAGTTGTCTTTGTGGGATTTACCATTTATTTTTTC
Organism: Bacteroidia bacterium; assembly: GCA_030426825.1. Lineage (GTDB taxonomy): Bacteria > Bacteroidota > Bacteroidia > Flavobacteriales_D > Crocinitomicaceae > Paracrocinitomix. The sequence goes on from JAUHXX010000190.1 coordinate 1,069, forward strand.
CACACCATGTAGTTTCACCATTTCTGGAAAAAACTCGTGAAGCAGTTTGGAATCAAAAAGTAATTTGAATCCAATTGAGGGACGTTCTGATAGAATAATCTTGTTTAATTCTGTTGAAATTCGCTCTCTAGAGATAATTGGAAGTCTATGAGCATTTGAAGTTATCGCATCAAAGGATTCGTTGTCTATTCTAAAATTTAATTGACTTGCAAAGCGAATAGCACGTAACATCCTTAAGGGATCATCTGAATAGGTTTTAGAAGGATCAAGTGGTGTCCTGATTAATCTGTTTTTTAAATCTGTTAAGCCATCAAATGGGTCAAGTAATTCTCCAAAACTACTTTTGCTCATACTGAGGGCGAGTGCATTTATGGTAAAATCTCTTCTGTTTTGATCATCTGATAAAGTCCCATTTTCTACGATTGGTTTTCTTGAACCTCTGTCATAGGATTCTTTTCTGGCACCAACAAATTCAATCTCTAAATCATCATATACAAATGCAGCCGTTCCAAAATTTTTGTAAAAGGCTACCTTTTTGACATCAAGTTTGCTTGCCACTTTCTCGGCAATATCGATACCACTTCCTAGTACCACAAAATCTATGTCTTTAGATTCCCGTTTTAAAATCAAATCGCGAACAAAACCACCAATGGCGAATATTGAAACGCCTTCTTCTGAAGAAACCTCTGAAATGGTTTCAAATATTTTATGTTGTAAGTGTTCCTTGAGATTCACTATTTACGAATTATGGTGACTTCACTATTTGCACCAATTTTTATAATTTGTGAAGGTTTATTGTTTGCTGAATTATCTGGTAAATCAACCACGTAATCTACCTTTTGAAGAATCTCATTGGAGATATCTTTAAAGGTTTTAGGACTTTCTTGCCCAGAGATATTGGCTGAAGTTGAAACCAGTCCACATTTAATCTTATCTATAAGTTTAGAGCAAAAAGGATCTGATACCATTCTAATTCCGATTGACTTATCGTCAGGCATTAATAGCGGCGACAAAGACTGACCATTCGGATAAATTATTGTCAAAGGTTTATCTGCATAGTCGATCAAGTCATAACATACCTCTGGAATCTCTTTGACATATCTATTCAGCAATCTCTCGCTATTGACCAGCATAATGAAGCTTTTATTCGCCGGTCTGTTTTTTATTTCAATTATTTTTTGGATTGCAGATTCATTGTTTGGGTCACATCCCAAACCCCAAATAGTATCAGTGGGGTAAAGAATCACTCCACCTGCCTTAATTACCTCGGTTGCCTTGTTAATTTGATCAATCACGGCGCAAATTTAGACAAAAAAAATCCCCTTTGGACTTTTCCAAAGGGGATTTAAAAATTGTTTTATCGATTATTTAATAATCAACTTTTTTGTAAGTGTTTTATCCTCTTTAGAAATTTGAATTAAATAAACACCATTTTCAAACTCATCTGTGTCCAATTGAATTGAAGTTGAAGGTTTAGTGATGGTTTTTACTGTTTGACCAATTGAATTAATAATTTGGATTTCAGCGGTGTTTTCAGGACTTGAAATTTGAACAAAATCAGTTGCCGGGTTCGGGTAAATTTCGAATCCTTCTTCTAATTCAGTTTCGCTGATTCCTGAAGGAGCAACGTCTACAGTTGAATAAACTGCCGAGTAACCTCCGTTGAAAGCTGTACTTGTAACATCAATTGAGGCATGAATAAATACAGGTTCATTTTGATTCGCTAAATCATAATAAGAATATACCGTTCTAGTTACAAAACCTTGAGTAGGCATTCCAAAAATAGTGATGGTAGCTTCTAAGATTTCTACTAATTTAATTCTGATCACGTTCGTAATCGAAGTTCCACCGATTTGAAGTGTTCCTGTACCGTCTGCAGTTACTGTAACTTCACCGGCAGTTGGCTCTCCGGATAAACTGAATCCTGGGGCATCAAATTGTCCGTAAATAGAATCTTGGAAAGTACTTCCTAAAGACATTGGCATGTCAATTGATTTCATAGGATCAATATCATGTCTTAAAATTACTTCGTTTCCATCAACCTCAAATCTGTATCCATAAACAATTACTGAATCTGGTGTATTTGAGAAAAACAAAGAAGTTCCTCCGTTCATGTTATCGTTATAATCTGCATTAGGAAAACTTGCAGCATGTGGACTATCAACTTTGTTGATAATAGTATCTAGGTTTGTTGGAGACCCAACATATCCCGTCAATGTTGAATAATCCCAAGTCACACCTGCACCTGTCGTTCCAGCTAGATCTGTTGCGTTACTGTCTACTACAAAGTAATTGACAAAATCACCAGCAGACAGTGTGTCGTCAACAGTGAAAGTTTGGGCGGAAGCAGAAAATCCTGCAAATACGCATAAACCGAGTAAAACTTTTTTCATATTAATTTGTTTTTTGATTTCTATTTTGAGCTTAAATGTACAAATTTGTTGACGAATTAATCAAACTAAAGGTTGGGAGATATAAAAAAAATAGCAAAAGTCACGTTAACAATCGTTCTGTTAATCAGTGTATTCTTGGCGTATAAGGTGAGTCAAGTTGAGTTTGATTATGACTTTGAAGCCTTTTTTTCAAAAACAGATGATGAGACTGAATTTTTTGAGGAACACCGGAGAAGATTCGAAACGGATAACGATTTTATTTTTATCGCCTTGGCCAATAAGCCGAGTGTTTTTGACCAGGATTTCTTAAGGAAAACACGTGATTTTGTTGATGAGTTAAAAACTGATTCGTTGGTAGAAGAGGTGGTGAGTATTACTCATTTGGAGGAGTATGTTAAAACGCCTTTTTCAGCGGCCATGTTCTCACGACCGTATGTTCATATTGATAATCCATCAAAGTACGCGAAAGATTCTGTACGAATAAGTAAGCATCCAGAGGCAAAAGTTTTTTTAAGTAAAGATCAGACCTCACTTTTAATCAATGTTAAGCACCGTCAGTATCTATCAAAAGAAAAATGCGACTTACTTAAAAAAAACATTGATAGATTACTAAAAAAGTATGAATTCAATGATTTCAAGTATGCGGGACGTACAATTGGACTGGGTTATTATGTAGATAAAATGGTATTTGAAACAGGACTTTTTATTGGATTGTCCTTTGCCCTTGTAATTATATTTTTACTCCTGGCTTTCAAATCCTTCTGGGGATTATGGATACCATTAATTATGGTAGGCTTTTCAATGCTCTGGATTGTCGGGTTCATGGGGGTGGCAGGCGAGCCTATTAATTTAATTCTTACCATTTTACCTTCGATAATTTTTGTAGTAGCCATGTCAGACGTAATGCACTTGGTTTCTAAGTTTTTAGAAGAGTTAAGGAATGGTCATACTAAAGAGGATGCGGTTCGTATAGCATATCGTGAAGTAGGTAAAGCAACTTTATTGACATCATTAACTACGGCTGTCGGGTTTTTAACTCTTTTATTTGTGGATATGCAGCCCGTTCAATCTTTCGGGATTTTTACTGCATTAGGAGTGATTCTGGCTTTTGTTCTAGCTTATACCTTATTGCCTTCTCTGCTTATATTGGTGAAAGCTCCAAAAGTTGCAAAGAAGAAAAATACTGAAACCCTATGGTATAAAGTGTTGCATGCTTCTTTTATTTGGATGTTGAAAAGAAGAGTAGCATTGTTCTTCGGATTCTTGGCATTAATGGGGATTAGTGTTTTTGGATCTTCCCTCGTTATCAATGATTATTTCTTACTTGAAGATTTAAAGAAATCCAATGAAATGCGGAAAGATTATCAATTTTTTGATGAGAATTTCATGGGTTTAAGACCTTTTGAATTGGCAATTAAGGTGGAGGATGAGAATAAATTAATAACAGATTATGATGTCTTATCTGAAATCAACAAGGTGGATGAATTTGTTGAGGAGAATTATGAATTGAATGAATCATTTTCAATCATTAAAATTCTTAAAATAGCTAATAGAACGGAGCATGGAGGGCAAATGAAGTACTACAAATTTCCAACTGAAGAAGAGACCATAGATTATTTAAATCGTCTTGAAAAATTTGATAAAAAAGGTCAACTTTCAGTCATCATTGATTCGACCAAAAAACATGGAAGAATCTCCAGTTCAATAGGGGATGTTGGAATGATTAAAGTGAAAGAAATGAATGCCAATTTTCAGAATTTCATTGCAGAAAATATTAATACTGATTTGGTGAGTTTCAGATTGACGGGAACTGCGCACTTGCTCGACAGAAATATGAGTAATCTTTCAATGAACCTTTTCTGGGGATTAGGTCTTGCTGTCATTATAGTGTCTTTGTTAATGGGCTTATTGTTTAGGTCTATAAAAATGGTAGTTATTGCGTTAATTCCCAATATTCTCCCTTTAGTGATGTTGGGAGCGATACTAGGGTTTTCTGGAGTAGAATTAAAGGTTTCAACGGCGCTCGTGTTTACTATTTCATTTGGAATTGCAGTGGATGATACCATTCATTTTATGAGCAAGTTGAAATTAGAATTGAATAAAGGTAAATCGCTGATGTTGGCTATGAAAAGAACCTTTTTATCTACAGGTAGAGCAATTGTCTTGACTACATTAATTCTAATTGCTGGGTTTTTAATGCTGATGTTCTCAGATTTCTTAGGCACCTTTTATGTTGGTCTTTTAATCAGTTGCACCTTATTATTCGCACTGATTTCAGATTTGTTTTTTCTACCGGTTTTGGTGATATTTTTCTTCAAACCGAAAAATAAATCAACCTCCAATCAACAATGAAGCCGGCTCTAATTTTGAGCCGTCAATTGGATACATCATTCTTGTAACCGGGTAACGATTGTGCGTTCGCTCGTAATTGTCAGAGCGTTTGTAAATAAAATACAATTGCATAAAGGCGTCTTGCGCAAAATCAGCATCTTCTTTTTTCTTTTTCTCAAAATCCGCTTTCAATTGTGGATCGTTTTTTAGTAGCTCTGCTGCCTTATCCTCAAAAACGTAAGCAGAAAACCATTCTTTCTGTTGTAGGATAGCATCAAAGAAATTCCAAGCAAAATAGCTGTCAGGTGCATTGGGCTCCAAAGTTTCAACAATGAATCGATTCATTTTATTGTTACAAGGAATCACATAATCCCCTTTATGGTAAGCGATTGTCTTGTTTTCTTTTGAAATTTGAATGTTTCTATGCAGATAATGTCCTTCATAGGGGCGAGGACTTGTTTCATAATCATCAATAAAATAGGCTTCAACGTCTAATAATTCATCATTGCTTAGTCGAAACATTTGTACGTTACTCATTTGCAAACGAATTATTACTTCTGTCCAAGCTTGTGGAATAATGTAATAATTCGGTTTTTCAGCGGTGGCAGTAGTTGAGTAAGTATTGTAATATTTTATTCGTTTAGACCAAGGTTGATCGCGATCATATGACAACCTTTCTAAACCAGTTACCTCACTTTTTTTATAGACCGCCTCATATCCATTAAAATCAATTAATTCATAATTTGAAGTATCCAATTTCCAATTGATATCAAAGTTGGATTGAGATGTTGTTTTGGTATCAGCTTTTTGCTTTAGTTCTTTTAGTTCGTCCGCATTCTTATCCATAAATTGAACAAGAATGTCTAAAAATTCATAAGTGGATTCAACTCTATCTTGATAAGGCTTTAGCATGTGTGCTTCTGTAACAAAGCTTATGCAGTTAAACAGATTTGTGTATCCCGTTGAATATCTTGGCGTTTCTAAGTAATCCTGTATTCCGTTATCTGGTGTTTTATCGACTTGGTGAACATAGGGTACCATTGGGTATGATCTATTTTTCATCTCCGCAAAAAGATGTGGGTTCAGTTTTGATTTGGTGTATTGTCCCAAATCAGTTTGCATTTTATTGATTTGACTGGTGATTAAGGTCATCACATGTTGGTAATCTGCTCCGTTAGAAGTATGGGTATCCACAAAAATGTTTGGTTCAAGGAAATGAAATATCTTAAAAAATGTTCTGGAGTTTTTACTGTCACTTTTAATGAAATCCCTGTTTAAATCAAGATTTTTAGCATTGCCTCTAAAGCCATATTCTTGCGGGCCATTTTGGTTGGCTCTGCTACAACAAGATCGGTTATGACCTCCGCCAACATTGTACATTGGAATGATTCCTATCACCACATTTTCAGGTAAAGATTCTTCATTTGATAGATAAGTTTTTGCCAGTTTAGCTGAAGCGTCAACTCCACATGGCTCTCCTGGATGAATCGCATTGTTGATTAACAGAACCGTCTTATTTTTAAATGAAGCTTTGGTGAAAGAGCCCGTTTTGCTAATCAAAAAAAGTTGAATGTTTTCTCCATAATCACTCGGTCCGAATTGAATTATTTTAGCTGTACTAGGATGTTTTTTAGCTAAAGCTGAATATTCGTTTTGAAGTTCGTGATAGGTATAAGTTTGATTAG